>DASXGW010000001.1:300000-555311 GCA_036488875.1 Candidatus Baltobacteraceae bacterium
ACGGCATCCTCAACCAAGCCGGACTCGACGGCGCGGTGATCGAGGAGTACGCGCTCGGGCCATCGGTTAACCTGAATTTCTTTTACTCGCCCGTCCTGGGGGAGCTGGAGCTCATGGGCACCGACACGCGCCGGCAGACCAATCTCGAGGGCTTCCGGAATATCCCGCCGTCGGCGCTCGACGCGGTGCGCGACGTGCCCATGAAGCTGGAAGAAGCCGGGCACATCGCGGCTACGTTGACCGAGTCCACCCTGGAGCAGGCGTTCGCCATTGGGGAGCGGTTCGTAGTGGCGGCGCGCGAGGCCAGCGCCCCGGGGGTGATCGGGCCCTTCGCGCTGCAATGCGTCATCGTGGCCGGTCCGCCCAAGGAGTTCGTCTGCTACGACGTCTCCCTGCGGATCCCGGGGTCGCCGGGGACCCGCTTTACGCCATATTCGGCCTACCGCTGGGGACGCGACGTTTCGGTGGGCGAACGCATCGCGATGGAGCTGGTGATGGCGCGTGACACCGATCGGCTCACCGACGTGTTGACCTAAGTTCAATAAGGAGACGATATGACGACCCAAAACTTGCAAGAGCGCGCAGGCGCCGTGACCTTCAAGGGCAAGCCGATGACGTTGCTTGGCCCGGCACTGAGCGCCGGTGACGCAGCGCCCCCCTTCCATCTGACCGCCGGTGATCTGTCGGTCGCGTCGCTCGACGCGCTCAACGACGGCGGAAAGAAAGCGCTGATGCTCATCAGCGTGCCGTCGCTCGATACGGGCGTTTGTTCGCTGGAATCGCAGAAATTCAACGCGCGCCTGGGCGAGCTGCCGGCAAACGTTGCAGCGCACGTCGTCAGTATGGATTTACCGTTTGCGCAAGCGCGCTGGTGCGGCGCACAAGAGGGCGGCATCAAGCTGGGCATGCTGTCGGACTATCGCGATCACAGCTTCGGCCTCAACTACGGCTTGCTCATCGGCGAACTTGGCCTACTCGCGCGCGCGATCGTCGTCGTCGGCAAAGATAAGAAGATCGCCTACGTGCAGATCGTTCCCGAAGTGACGAGCGAACCCGATTACGACGCTGCGATAAAGGCCGCCATTGGCGCAGCATAAAGCCAACGGGCCCCTTCGGCAGGCTCAGGATGACAGAACCCCCCCGACTGTCTTCATTTTGGATTTTGGAGCGCAGTACACCCAGTTGATCGCGCGCCGCACGCGCGAGTTGGGCGTCTATTGCGAGATCGTTCCGCACGATGCGCCCTGGAGCGCGTTGTCGGCGCGCAATCCGGCGGCGCTGATTCTTTCGGGCGGTCCGGAGAGCACGCTGGTCGACGGCGCGCCCGAGATGGACGAAGCGATCCTCGAATCGGGCGTTCCGATCTTCGGGATTTGCTACGGCATGCAGCTGCTGGCGCGCGAAACCGGCGCCGAGCTGGTGAAACTCGATCACGCCGAGTACGGGCCCGCAAATCTTGTTGTCGGCAATCGCGACACGCCGATCTTCGACGGCGTGCCGGACGAGTCGCGCACGTGGATGTCCCACGGCGATTCGGTGATCGAGTTGCCGGACGGGTACGTGGCGCTGGCATCGACGGAACGTTGCCACGTTGCGGCGATGGGCAATCCCGACAAGAAGATTTACGGCACACAGTTCCATCCCGAAGTCGTGCACACGCAGCACGGGCGGACGATTCTAGCCAACTTTCTGCGCGAGGTGGTGGGGCTCGACGACGATTGGAAGATGGAGAACTTCGTCGATCGCGCGATCGAGGAGATTCGTGCGAAAGTCGGCGACGCCAAAGTCATTTGCGCGCTGTCGGGCGGCGTCGATTCCGCCGTCGCGGCCACCTTGGTCGCTCGCGCGATCGGCGAGCAGCTCACCTGCATCTTCGTCGATCACGGACTGCTGCGTAAGGGTGAGGCCGATCAAGTCGTGGCGGCGTTTCGGGACGTGCTGCACCTCAACGTCGTCGCCGTCGACGCGCGCAAACGCTTCCTCAAGAAGCTGCGCGACGTGGAGGATCCCGAGAAGAAGCGCATCATCATCGGTCACGAGTTCATCCGCATCTTCGAAGAAGAAGCCGATAAAATCAAAGGCGCGAAGTTTTTGGTGCAAGGCACGCTCTATCCCGACGTCATCGAATCGAAGACGCCCGACAGCAAGGCCGGCCACAAGATCAAGTCGCACCACAACGTGGGCGGCCTGCCCAGGAAGATGAAGTTCAAGCTGATCGAGCCGCTGCGCGCGCTCTTCAAAGACGAAGTCCGCGAATTGGGGCGCGTGCTCGGCCTGCCCGAACACATCGTCAAACGTCAGCCCTTCCCGGGACCGGGACTTGCCGTGCGAATCATCGGCGATATTACCGAAGCCCGTTTGGAGATCGTACGCAACGCCGACGCGATCGTGCGCGAAGAGATCGACAAGGCGCCGCTCGATCCGCATCCGTGGCAGTACTTCGCCGTGCTCACGCCGGTCAAAAGCGTCGGCGTGATGGGCGACGGCCGCACCTATGCCAATCTCGTCGCGGTACGTGCGATTACCAGTGAAGACGGCATGACCGCCGATTGGGCGCGTCTGCCGCACGACTTGATGGAGCGCATCTCGTCGCGCATCGTCAACGAAGTGCGGGGCGTCAACCGCGTTGCCTACGACATCACGACCAAGCCGCCGGCGACGGTCGAGTGGGAATAGCGGCATAGCGTGAAAATTCTCGTCGTCGGAAACGGCGCGCGTGAAGACGCGCTCTCGTGGAGGCTTGCGCAATCGCCGTCGTGCAGCGCGATCTTCGCTGCGCCCGGCAATGCCGGTACCGCGTCGCGCGGCGAGAACTGGAACGTCGCGGGGACCGATGGCAAAGCGATAACCGAACGCTGCGTTGCCGAGTCGATCGATCTCGTCGTGCTCGGTCCGGAAACGGCGATTGCCGCCGGCGTGGGTGACCGATTGCGTGAGGCAAGGATTTCGGTCTTCGGTCCCAATCGGTCGGCCGGAAGGCTCGAATCGAGCAAGATTTTTTCGAAGCGCTTCATGGAACGCCACGGCGTGCCGACCGCACGCGCGGTCGTCGTGCATTCGCTCGATGCCGCAAAGAAAGCGCTCGACGAATTCCAGGGCGCCGTCGTTGTCAAAGCCGACGGCTTGGCGGCCGGAAAAGGCGTCGTCGTGGCACCCGATGCAAAAGCTGCGCGCGCGGTGCTGGCGGATTGGTATCGCGGCGGCAAACTGCCGGGCGGCGGCAGCGACGTGCTCCTCGAGGAGAAGCTCGAAGGGCGCGAAGTCAGCGTCTTTGCGCTCGCCGACGGACGCGCGATGGTGCCGCTCTCGGCCGCGTGCGATTACAAGCGCGCCGGCGACGGCGATACCGGTCCCAATACCGGCGGTATGGGCGCCTACTCGCCGCCGAGAGGGTTTCCCGACGATCTCTACGATCGCGTGCGCGAGCGCGTTCTCGCTCCCGTATTGCGCGGGCTCTTGGCCGAAGGCGAAGAGTACGTCGGTATCTTGTATTGCGGCTTGATGTGGACCAAAAACGGTCCGTACGTCATCGAGTTCAACGCGCGCTTCGGCGATCCCGAAACGCAAGTCTTGATGCCGCGCATCGGCGGCGATTTCGCGCAGCTGCTCAAATCGGCAGCCGATGGAGCGATGGATCTGTCGCTGGCGACGTTTTCGCCGCAGAGTTGCGTCGGCGTCGTGCTGGCCACTAGCGACTATCCGCGCAGCAACACACCGCTGAGCGGCTTGAGCCTCCACGTCTCGCTGGCCGACGGCAGTCAGGCGTTTTGGGGCGGTTCCCAGCTTGCCGGGGAAACGGTGAGTACCGGCGGAGGCCGCGTGCTGACGGTCACGGCCCTGGGCGACGACCTGGGTTCGGCGCGTGCGCGTGCGTACGACGCCGTCAAGACCTTGGCCGGGCGCTTAGGGACACAAGCGCTGACGTACCGGCGCGATATCGCCCACTTCTAGCGCTCGAAAATCGGGCTTGTCACGTGCGGCCGCGCGATAGCGTCTATGCTGCGGAGGTCAAAAACGATGCACGCAATGGCGGCCGAGAAACTCGAAAGGATACAACGTGAATACCCCGGCTAACGCCGTCACCGACGAACCGTTCCTGACGCCCGTCGAGCGGCCGCAAAGTTTGATCATGCGCCTGGTGTACGCCATGACGCGAAAACAGTTCGGCAAAGTGCTGACGCCGCTAAAGGTATGGGCGGTACGCTTGCCGCCGGCGTTCGGCAGCTTCGTCGGCAAAATCAGCGGCCTGGATAAGAAGCTCGTTCTGCCGCAGGACCTCCAGTTTCTCGTGCGCCAGCGCGTCGCGCAGATCAATACGTGCAGCTTCTGCATCGACATCGGTCGCTTTTTTGCGATGAAGGAACACGTCGCCGAGGCGAAGATTCAGGCACTCGACCATTACAACGACAGCCCGCTGTTCGACGAGCGGGAGCGCGCGGCGCTGGCGTACGTTACGGAGCTTACTCGCGACAAGCAGATTTCGACGGGAGCCATCGCGCGGTTAAAGGCCAACTTCAGCGACCGCGAGATCTGCGAGATCGCCTGGCTCGTTGCCGGCGAACACGTGTACAACATGATCAATATCGGGCTCAACATCCACTCGGACAGGCTTTGCCAGGTTTAGTACAAACGCTGTAAGCGTGAAGTCGCGGCGGCCTTGGGTCCCCTGGATCGTTGCGTTTGCGTACGCGACCGTCTATTCGTGGCTGGGGATCGCGCGATACCGGTCATATCACGCTAGTTACGATGAAGGGCTGTTCACGCAGGTCATAAGCTCGGCTTTTTCGGGTTTCCACAGCACACCCGAAGGAGCAAACCACTTTGCGTTTCACTTTTCCCCGATCCTCTACGCCGTCGCGCCGCTGTTGTGGACGTTCAAATCGCCAATCGCGCTCATCGTGGTTGGATCCGTTGCGTGCGCGTTCACGATTCCGGCGATTTACTGTATCGCCGCGCGCCGTATGCCGGCACAATGGGCGGTCGCCGTTGCATTTGCCGTTGCACTTTATCCGCCACTGGGCGGCGTGGCGTTCACGGATTTCACCGAGAACGTTTTTGCGCCGGCTGCTGCCGTGTGGCTGTTGTGGTCGATCGACGGGCGAAAGATGGGGGCGGCCTGGTGTTTTGCCATTCTCTGCCTATGCATCAAAGAGGACCAAGCCCTGTTCCTTGCGTACGCCGGGGTTCTCGGAATCGTCTATTTTGCTCGCCGCCGGGAGCGCCAATGGGTCGTTTTTGCGGCGTCGCTGACGGTCGTATCCCTCGTGACGATCGCGCTGTACATGACCGTGGTGCGCCACGCGAGCGGTGTGTCGTACGGCTATCCATCGATACGCGACTTTTACGGCGGCGCGACACCTTGGCAGCTCGTCGCAGGCGTCTTTACGGCACCGAAGCTGCAATACGTGGTCGCGTCGCTGTTGCCGTTGCTCGGGCTCTGTTTACTCTCGGAGTGCATGCTGTTGGCGTTGCCGGGGCTCGCGGAGTGTCTGTTGTCGCGCGTTCCGGTCGTCTATATGATCGGCCAACATTACGCGGCAACGTGGGTTCCCTACGTGCTCGTTGCCTTTGCACTCGGGGTCGCGCGGGTTTGGAAACGTGCACCGCGAGCGGCGGCAGCGCTCCTCGCGCTGTCGCTGCTCGTCAGCCTGTATATCAACGTCGAAGCAAGCCCGAACGATTGGTCTGCGAACCTCTCTCCAAGGTCGGCTTCCGACGACGCGCTGGACGCGTTTATCGGCGGCCTTCCCGCGAACGCATCGGTCACTTCGTTCGCGCGCGTGTTCTCTCACCTGGGGCTGGACCCCAACGCGACGTTATACGCGCAAGCTCCCACGCAATACGTGATCCTCTATGCCGATCGTGATTTCCCAGACTGGGAAGCCCGCGAGCGCGGGTTCATCGAATCGAATCATTATGCGCTGATCGAGCGCAAGGGGAGCGTCGAGATATACCGCCGGTGACGCGGTTATTCCGTGTCGAGCGGCTGGGTCGAAGGCGGTAAGCGCACGAAAAACTTGGCGTCGTGCCCGACCTTCACCGGGACGTAGGCGCGCGGTTTTTGCGAAAAGTTCAAGACGCTTCCTATGCTGGCGGCGCGGGTGTCGCTGGTTCCCATGCGCCCGAGCTGCCAGTTGTCTTCGACAAAGCGCAGGATGCTGCCGAACTCATATTGCTGATGCGCGATGTAGCCTTGGCGCGCGTACGGCGACACGACGATCGCCGGTACGCGGAAACCCAACCCGCCAAAGGTGAGCTGCGGCGGAGGGACATGATCGTAGAAGCCGCCCCAGTCGTCCCAGACGATAAAAATCGCCGTCGACTTCCAATAGGCGCTTTTACCGATGGCATTGACGACGCTGCCGATCCAGTCGGGGCCTAGATCGCGGGCGGCGTTCGGATGGTCCGAGAAGTCCGCCGTTGGAATCACCCAGGAAACCGAAGCGAGCCGTCCTGAGGCAATATCCCCAAAGAGATTCGTCTGCGGAGTGGAGATGTTCGTCGACCATTGCGGCCCGTAGCGGATCGAGCGGATCGCTTGAAAGGGATTCCAGCTATCCCTCGGACGGGTCGCATAGTAGCGCCACGTGACCTTCTTGCGAGAGAGAAGGCCGCCGAGAGTTTCGTATTTGAAGCACGGAAACGGCCCTTTAAACCATAGCGGATTCCCATTGCGCTCGACCAGCGACGTGACGGTTCCGGCCGGCGCATCGCAACCCGACGGCGATGCGGTGGGGGTATCGACGATACTGTAGTTCGGCGCGATTTCCGTCCCGCCGGCAATCAGGTCTTGATGGCCGGTGAAACTATTGCTGCCTTGCGTCGTGAACATGTGGTCGGCCAAGACATAGCGCTTAGCAAGCGTCCAATACACTGCGATCTGCTTTGGATCGACGTATTGATACGGATGGGTCGCGGTTCCCCCGGCAGCAGTCGAGGTGAGGTCGAAGCCGTCCATCTTTCCGTGGTCGTAGTCGGTAAGATACGAGTAATACGAGTAAGCCTCACGCGTAAAGTCGAGTAAGTTGCGCTTCGCCAGTGGAACGATCGTACCGTCGTGCAGCCGCCCTTGCGTGGCGCCGTCGGCGCCGGGAAACGTGCCGAAAAAATTGTCGAAGCTGCGGTTCTCTTGAATCAGAATAACGACGTGTTGAATCTTCGTCGGCGTCTTCGGCGCTACGGCGATCGATTGTTCGGAGTTCGGACTAAACGGCGCAACGGTGCCCGCGCAACCCGTCAGCACTGCGGCAAGGGCGAACAATAGTCTCGTGTTCACGTTACTCCGAATCCAGCGGACGAGTCGAGGGCGGCAGCGAGAGAAAGAACTTCGCATCGTGCGCGACCTTGACCGGGACGTACGCTCGCGGTTTTTGCGAAAAGTTAAAGACGCTTCCTATGCTGGCGGCGCGGGTGTCGCTGGTTCCCAGGCGCCCGAGCTTCCAGTTGTCCTCGATAAAGCGCAGGATGCTGCCGAACTCGTATTGCTGATGCGCGACGTAGTGGGCGCGCGCGTAGGGCGATACGATAATGGCCGGTACGCGAAAGCCCAGGCCGCCAAACGTTAGCGGCGGCGGCTGCACGTGATCGTAAAAGCCGCCCCAGTCGTCCCAGACGATAACGATCGCCGTCGACTTCCAATAGGCGCTCTTGCCGACGGCATTGACGATGCTGCCTATCCAATCCGGGCCAAAGTCGCGCGGCTCGCCCGGATGGTCGGAATAGTCCGCCGTCGGAATCACCCACGAGACGGCCGGGAGCGTTCCGCCGAAAATGTCGTTGAGGATGGTATTTTGCGGCGTCGAGATATTCGTCGACCAGCGCGCACCGTAGCGCACCGAACGAATGGCCTCGAACGCGTTCCAGTTCGTCTGAGGAAAAGTCGCATAGTAACGCCACGTAAGCTTCTTCCTATCGAGAAGGCCGGCGAGCGTCGGATAATTGAAGCACGGAAATGGGCCTTTGTTCCAACCGGGCGTGCCGTTAACGGTGACCAGCGAGGTAACCGTGCCGGCAGACGCGTCGCAACCCCACGGAAAGCCGTTCGGGGGATCGACGATACTATACTTTGGACTGATTTGAGTGCCTCCGGCGATCAAATCTTGATGCGCGGTAAAACTGTCGCTCCCTTGCGTCGTGAACATATGGTCGGCGAGAACGTACCGTCGGGCGAGCGTCCAATACACCGCAATTTGCGCGGGGTCGACGTATTGATAGGGCTGCAGCGCCGGCACACCCTGCTGGGTTGCGCTCACGTCGAATCCGTCGAGCTTCCCTTTATCGTAGTCGGTGAGAAAGTTGTAGTAGCCGTGCGGAACGTCGCGGAGGTCGAGCAAATTCCGCTTCGCTAACGGCACGGTCACGCCGGTGTGAATCTGGCCGTGCGTCGTACCGTCCGCTCCGACAAACGTCGCGAAGAGGTTGTCGAAGGAGCGATTCTCTTGAATCAAGATGACGACGTGCTGAATTTTGGTCGTCGCGTTGGGCGCCAGCCCGGCCGCGGGCAGCGATGCGCGGGGCGCGAGCGGCGATATTCCACCTGAGCACCCCGTGAGGAGCGCCGCGAGGACGAGCCACCTCGGAATGGTCACGTTACTGCGAGTCCAACGGCCGGTTCGAGGGCGGCATCGAGATGAAGAACGCGCGCGAATGCCCGACCTTCACGGGAACGTACCGGCGCGGCGTTTGCCGGAAGTTGAAGACGCTCCCGATGCTGTTTGCGCGAACGTCACTGCTGCCCAGGCGTCCCAACGACCAATTGTCTTCGATGAACCGCAAGATGCTGCCGAACTCGAACTGCTCGTGTGCCACGTAACCGCGGCGTGCGTAAGGCGAGACGATGATGGCCGGGACGCGAAAACCCAGCTCGCCGAAACCGTACTGCGGCGGAGCGACGTGATCGTAAAGGCCGCCCCAGTCGTCCCACACAATGACGATGGCCGTCGATTTCCAATACGGGCTCTCGCCGATCGCGTTGACGACGTTGCCGACCCAGTCGGGACCGTAGTCGCGCGGCTCGCCGGGATGATCGGAGTAATCGGGTGCCGGAATCACCCACGAGACGGCCGGAAGCGCGCCATTTGTGACGTCTTTGAAGATGGTGGTTTGCGGAGTGGAGATGTTTGTTCTCCATCGCGCGCCGTACCGTATGGCTTTTATCGCGTCGAACGCACTCCAACTATAGGTTGGATATTGGACGTAATAGCGCCACGGGATGTTTTTGCCGTTGAGAAGCGCGCCTAATGTGGGGTAGCTGAAGCACGGGAACGGGCCTTTTTGCCACAGCGGCATTCCGTTGCGGCGTACTAACGACGTTACCGTCCCCGCTGGAGCGTCGCAACCCCAGGGCGCTTGCGAGGGTGCATTGATGACCGCGGAAGCCGGATCGATCTGCGTGCCGCCGGCGATGAGATCTTGATGCGCAATGAAGCTGTCGCTACCCGTGGTCATAAACAGGTGGTCTGCCAAGACGTACCGTCTGGCAAGCGTCCAATACGCGGCAATCTGTTGGGGATAGACGTATTGATACGCAAGCAGGCCGGCGGGTTTACCCGTTACGGCCGGGGTGACGTCGAAGCCGTCCATGCGTCCGCGGTCGTAGTCGTTGACATAAGGCGCGTAGCCGTGAAGAATATCGGTTTTCATCACGAGATTCACTTCGGCCAGCTTGACCCGTGCGCCGGTATGGATTGTCCCCTCGGTGGCGCCGTCGGCGCCGGGGAACGTCGCGAAAAAGTTGTCGAAGCTGCGATTCTCTTGGATCACGATAACGACGTGCTGGATTTTCGTCGACGCCGTGGCGGGCGCGACGGCCGCTTGCGGCTGCGCCGGCGCCGGCGAAACCGCCGGAACGCCCGAACATCCCGCAGCCATAACGGCAAGCGCGAGCGAGCAGAGGGCGGCCAGGCGACCCAACGGCTTCATCGTCGTGTCGCATTTGGGTGCGCGGGTATTACTACCTCCATGTTACGCCTGCCGCGCGCGCTGATTCCGATTTACGGCACGACGTTAGCCGATACGTTGGGCTACACGCTCATGATTCCGCTGCTGCCGTCGCTGGTGCGCCAGTTTCACGTTTCGGACCTGATGGTGGGAGCGCTATTGAGCGTGCCGGCGTTTTGCTCGACGATCGCTGCGCCGGTGTGGGGCAAAGTAAGCGACCGGATCGGCAGAAAGCCCATTATCATCGGCTCCCAGGTGCTCACATTGCTGGGGTACCTCGTCCTGGCGACGGCGCACTCGTTCGTGATCATCTTCGCGTCGCGAATCGCGTCGGGATTGGGCGCGGGCGGCTTGGGAGCGGTGCAATCCTATATCGCCGACGTCACCGAGCCCAAACAGCGCGATATCGCTTATTCGCTCTACGGTGCGGTTTTCGGCGTCGCGTTCATCATCGGTCCGCTCATCTCGGGCTTTCTCGCAAAAGAGGGATATTCGATTCCGTTTTTCGTTGCGTCGGGACTCGCGGCGGCGAACATCGTCTTTACGTGGTACTTCATTCCGTCATTCGGTAAAAAAGACAAGCCGAGCAGCGTGCAGGAGTCGGTCAAAGCTGCGAGCGCCCCAGGTGTGCGATTGGTTTTGATCCGGCAGTTTTTGGCGATTCTCGCGATCGTCTGCTTCTTGTCGAACTTCGGACTGTTTTTGGAACACGTGCTGCGGACGAACGTTTCTGCGATCGGCTGGCTCTTGGCGCTGGCAGGCGCCGTCGGCGGCGCGGCCATGATCTTCGTCGTTACGCCGTTGGCGGCTCGCATCGGGGATCGCCGGGTCGCGCGGCTCGGGTTGTTCTTTAGCTTCATCGCCTACGGAATGTTGTGGTTCTCCGATAATATGCCGCTGTTTTGCGTGATGCTCGTGTTTTGGGCCGTCGGCTCGGCGATGGTCGAGCCGACGCTGACGTCGCTGCTTTCCGTGCGCGCGAAGGCCAGCGAACGCGGGGCGGTGATGGGCGTCAGCGATTCGGTGAACAGCTTAGCCATGATCGTGGGGCCGGCGGCCGGCGCGGCAATCATCGGCCTCAATCCACGGCTTTTGGGCGTCATTCCCGCCGTAGCAGCGTTGGCGGCCATCGTCATACCGCAGTGGCGGCAGGACGACGCGAAAGAAGAGAAGGAGCGCAAGCGCGCTAAAGCAAGCTGATCTGGCGCTGCCCTTGGGGCACAATGCGATCCGCTTCGCGCGCCGGGTGCGTGCGCAGCGCGGCGCGGACGTCGCGATCGATAACCGACGAAACCGAGTACGGAGCGTATGTGCCGCAATACATGCGCTCGTAGCGTTCGACCAGTTCGGGCCGGTGTTCGCGTGCGTAGGCAAAGAAGGCCTCGCGCGTGACGTCGCCCAGATATAACGTACTCGACCACACGTTGGCGGCCCCTGCGTCGCGCGCCGCGCGCACGACGGCCTCGAGACTCTCGGGCGTATCGGTCAGATGCGGGATCACCGGCGCCAGCGCGACATTGACTTTGATGCCGGCTGACGCAAGCATCGCAACGGCGCGTAACCGTTGGCGCGGCGGAGCGACGGTCGGTTCGATCTCGCGCGCGAGTGCGTCGTCGAGCGTCGCAATGCTGATCGATACGCCCACGCCCACGTTATGCGCGAGCGTTTGCAAAACATCGACGTCGCGAACGACCAGGGGCGAGCGCGTGATGATGCCGGCCGGCGTATCGTAATCGTTGAACGCCTCCAAGATGCGGCGGGTCAGTCGATAGCGGCCTTCGAGCGGCTGGTACGGGTCGGTTACCGTTCCGACCGCGACGTATTCGCGCCGCCAAGCGGCCCGAGCCAGTTCGCGCCGCACGATCGCCGGCGCGTTGACCTTCACGAAGATCCGGCTGCCCCAGCGATCGACGCCGTCTTCGTCGAGGAACCAGTGCGTGCGCCGGGCGTAGCAGAAGACGCATTGGTGGTAGCAGCCGCGGTACGGATTGACGGACCAGTTGAAGGGCATGCCCTTGACCGGGTTGATGACCGATTTCGCGATCTGCTCGACCACCTCGACGCCCCGCATGGGGTCCAGTATAATACGAACATATGTTCGATACAAGGGGCGGGTGTAACTTCGCGGCCGAACGGTGGTTAAGTAAGAACGTCATGGCATATCGATTTCAGCCTCAAAACGCCTACGGCGGCACGATGGCTCCCGCCATCCCGACGGCGTCGCTGCTCGGGCAAGTCCTAGGCATCACCGCGCTCGGTTTGTGCATCACAGCCGGCGCCGCGTGGCTTCTGGGACCGTATGTATCGTACGGCGTCGGTCTCATCGCGATGATCGTGGGTTTCGTCATGCTCTTCGTGATTCGCGCGCAGTGGCGAAATGAAGCGCTGTCGCTTACGTTATTTTATGTCTTTACGTTCTTAGAAGGCGTCGGCATCGCGCCGGTCGTTTCGAATTACGTGCACGCATTCGGTCCTTCCGTCGTGGTCAACGCAGCGCTGACGACCGGATTGGGGATGTTTGCACTCGCGGCGATCGTGTATGCGACCGGGCTGGATCTGCGCCGTTTTCAGGGCATCTTCATGCTTGCGTTGCTGGGCTTGATCGTCGTCGGCATCGTCTCGATGTTCGTGCGCTTCATTCACCCCGAGACGTACGCTTGGCTAACGCTCGTCATCTTCGCGGGCCTCGTCCTCATCGATTTTGCGCGGATTCGCGCCGGCGGAGACGGCCTGACGCCCGTCCTCATGGCCACGAGCATCTACCTTGACGCGATCAACATCTTCTTGGCCCTGCTGCAGATCTTTGGGGGTAGGCGGTCCTCCGATTAACCCCTATACTAGAGTCAGATGTGCGGGATAACGGGGGTCTACGCGCCGGGGCGCGACGCAGCGCGCTTGGCGTACTTCGCCCTGTACGCGCTGCAGCACCGCGGGCAAGAGTCCGCGGGCATCGCCGCAGCCGACGGCGGGACGATCCGTTCGCATAAGGCCATGGGTCTGCTCGGTGCGATCTTCGACGAAGACGTGCTCAGCGACCTCAGCGGCCACATTGCCGTCGGCCACACGCGGTACTCGACGACGGGGTCCTCGATCGTCGTCAACGCGCAGCCCCTGCTCGAACGCACCGAGCTCGGCGACTTCTCGTTCGCGCATAACGGCAATCTCACCAATACCGACGATTTGCGCGAAACACTTTCGCCGACGACCGTGCTGCAGGCCACCACGGATTCCGAAGTGATGGCCAAGCTTATCGTCGAGTCGAAGGGCACGATGCTCGAACGCATCGCTGCGGTACTGAAGGTTGCGCGCGGCGCATATTCGATCGTCCTTTCCACGCAAGACGAGCTCTACGCGTTTCGCGATCCGTGGGGCGTGCGGCCGCTCTGTCTCGGTACGCTACCCGACGGCGGCTACGTGGTCGTGTCGGAGTCGTGCGCGCTCGGAACGATCGGCGCGCAATATTTGCGCGAGGTCGCGCGCGGCGAGATCGTGCGCATCTCGGCCGACGGGCTCGAGTCGCATCAGACGCCGGTGGACGCCGCGATTCCCGCGCTATGCATGTTCGAGTACATCTACTTTTCGCGCCCCGACTCCAAGCTCGACGAGCGCTCGATCTACATGGCGCGCTACGCGATGGGCGGCCAACTCGCAAAAGAGCACCCGGTGATCGCCGACGTGGTGATGGCCGTTCCGGACTCGGCGATTCCCGGCGGCATCGGCTACGCCGCCGCCAGCGGATTGCCCTACGTCGAGGGTCTGATCAAGAACCGGTACATTGGGCGCACGTTCATCAGCCCGGATCAGAAGATGCGCTCGCGCGGCGTCCATTTGAAGTTCAATCCGGTGGTCGAGAATCTACGCGGGCAGCGCGTCGTGGTCGTCGACGACTCGATCGTGCGCGGCACGACGACGCCGCGCATCGTCGCATTGCTGCGCGAAGCCGGCGCGCGCGAGGTGCATTTGCGCATCACGTCACCGCCGATCAAACACCCGTGTTACTTGGGCGTCGACATGGCGACCTACGACGAACTGATTGCGGCCAACTACACGGTCGAAGAGATTCGTGCCAAGACGGGAGCCGATTCGCTGGGATATCTCAGTCTCAAAGGGCTCTTCAAGGCGGTAGGGCGCGAACGCGAGGAGATGTGCGTCGGCTGTCTGACCGGCGAATATCCCAACGTGCCCCCGACCCATCAATCGCGCGCTAGCTAATCGACGCCGAGGAGTTCAGCGGTCGCGTTCGGCCGCGTGCGCTTCCAACTCCGATAGCCGCACAACGCACTCTCCGAGCAAGTCGCGAATGTCGCACAGCAACTCGACGACGACGTCGTTCGACGCCGGCTGTGCTTCGAGTTCGGCGCGCGGTCGCGGCGGGCGCGCGAGGCTGGGATCCATGCTTCGTCCATTCGGTTCAACCAATCGGCAAGACCTGTTGGTTCAAGGCTTCCGGGCGCGCGGTGCTACAGTTCAAAAACCGTGACGCTGGGAGAGAGAATCACCGCTCGCCGTAAGGCTTTGGGATGGTCGCAAAACGAATTGGCGCGCCGCGCCGGCGTAAACCATCCGACGCTCTTTAAGATCGAATCCGGTCAGCGCAGCAATCCGTCGATCGGAACGATCGTCAAGATTGCTCGGGCGCTCGGCACGACGGCGGAGTCGCTCGTCGGCGCGGAACCGTCGGAGCCTCGCCGGCGGACGAAAGCCGAGGCCGAGCGTTTGGCGCAGGGCGGGATTGCGCTGGTTGAGGAGCTGGCGGCGCTGCGCAAGCGCGTCGACGCGTTGGAGGCCTGGCGTCGAGATCAAGAAGGACGCTCTCGAAAGCGCGCAACGCGGTAATCAGGGGATCGGGCGTTTCGTCGACGTACATCATGGGCGCAGCGTAGCATTGCGTAGTGCCACACGTATGGCATTGTGCTATATCGAGTAGTCGAAAACGGCGCTATTACAGCTTTGGCAGCGATAGTGAACGACGTTCTTCCCGCGCTTCAAGTCGAAAATGAGTACCGTGGCGGCGCGTCCGGCGACGATCGTTCCGCCGCCGCGGAGATTCGTGTTCGCGGGATTCGCCCATATGGCGGCTCCCCCGCGAATAGCGGCGGGCGCATAAATGTAAAGCGTCAGCCATCCGTTGGCCGCACGAATGCCGGTAAGCGCCGGCATCTGCGCCTTGGGAATGGGACGGTTGAAGCGCGATACCGGATAGTCTGCATAGCGGAACATGCGTGTGGGCATCGTGCGTCCGCCGATGAACGTCATGCCGATCTTCGCGTCGTGATAGTCGATCGTCGCTGGATAGACCGTGCTGCCGCCAAGGGGCGCTGACTCCATCGCTTTTCCGCCCGGGATATACGGGAACGCGACAGCGCGCGGCGCAGCGGAAAAAGTGCGCGCGTCCGAAGCGGCTTGGCCCAGCGTTTCGACCTTCATGCCGTCGCGCACGGCCTGCGCGTAGATCGCGTCCATAATCGGCGCGCTGCCGGCAGAGGTCTCGTCGCGGGATTCCTGTTGCGAGATCATGACGATCGGCTGCGTTTGCCCGGCGGCGGCGTAGGCATCGACGAGCGATCGCACGTAGCGCACTGCCGTCGAGACGGTGAAGCCGCCGCGCTGCAGTAGATCGTCGGGATCGGTCGAGTAGGCATCCTCGCGTCCGCTCATATACGCGCGGGTCAAATCGCGCGCGGTCCATTCGAACGCAAGCAGATCGCAGCCGCCGTTGGGCTGCGGGCGCTTGTACGACTTGACGTCGGCGCAGTACGTGCCCCACGGCGCGCCGAGATCCCACGTGCCGTCGGTGCCGCGGCTGTTCCACGTAATTCCCCAGAACGCGTGCTCGCCGGGATAGAGCCCCTGCGGAATGAGCCGCTCCGTTCCCGCCGACATGACGCTGACTTTGGGCATATACCATGGGAGATTCTTGGCGATGAGGACGTGCAAGCTCGGGAAGTACGCGGACTGGACGTCGTCGCCGTTGCTCGCGTGATAGGCATTGTAGGTCGAAGCAAACGGAATGTACGCCATGTTTCCGATCATCCACGTCATCGGAATGTGATGACTCGACGCGACACGTTCGAGGCTCTGCATGCCCGGAAGCGAAACGGCTTGCTGTAGCGACGTGGCGATGAAGCGCGTCTGCGTCGGTCCCCTTGGGATCGCCCAGCGCGGCAGCGGCGGCCGTGCATCTTGGCTCAGTTTATCGAGCCCGCATCTCGCGTATCGCAATAGGATCGGCGGAAACGCTCCGCTGCGAACGCGATACCAAACGAAGGCGTCCTCACTGACGACGCACGTTTGCGAACTGCGGTCGGCAACGACTGGCGGCGCGGGCGACGGCGGTGAGTTCGTGCTCGAGCAGCCGGCGATCGAAACGACCGCCAGCAGCGCCGGGATCTTGAGGCGGTCTACTCTGCGGGGAACGTTTTTTCTCTTACGTCGCGCGCGTAAGCGGCGAGTGCTTCGGTGGCGAGCTTTCCGACCTCGGCGTAGCGCTTGGCAAACCGCGGCGAGTGCGGATACATGCCGAGGATATCGTGCAGCACCAGCACTTGCGAGTCGCAGTGCGGCCCCGAACCGATACCGATGGTCGGAATCGAAAGCATCTCGGTGATCTCGCGCGAGATCTCGTGGTCGACGACTTCCAGCACGATCGCATACGCGCCGGCCTCCTCGATCGCGCGTGCGTCGTCGACGAGGCGGTCGCGGTGCGTGCGCATTTTGAAGCCGGGACCGAGGCCGGCGGTTTGCGGCGTGACGCCGATATGTCCGACGACCGGAATGCCGCTGCGCGCGATCGCGCGCACGCGCTCGGATTCGTAAACGCCGCCCTCGAGTTTGACCGAACACGCTCCGCCTTCTTTGACGAAGCGAATCGCAGAGCGCACCGCGTCTTCGTTGCTCACCTGATACGAACCGAACGGCATGTCGGCGATGACGTGCGCGCGACACGTGCCGCGCACGACGGCTTGCGTATGGTGCACGATTTGTTCGATCGTGACCGGCGTCGTTTCGTCGTAACCAAGTACGACGTTGCCGAGGCTGTCGCCGACGAGAATGACGTCGATGCCGGCCTCTTCGACGAACTGGCCGAATGCGGCGTCGTATGCCGTGGCGATGGGGAAGATCGTCTTGCCTTTACGGCGTTTAATCGCTCCGGCGGGCAGCCGGCGAATCGCCGGGTTCTTTTCAGGCTCGTAGGGGCGCGCTTCACCGGCGCCATTTTGCCCCGCAGGCTGACTGGACTTTGACGTATACACGGTAGGAAAGGCCTTCGCGCCCTCCCCCTAGTTCACCCGGCGGTCGACCCGAAAGAGAAAGCATCCGTGCGTGAACGAGCGGGCGTGGACGAAGGCAATCTCGGGATTGGCGAGGAGTTCCTCGACGCGCCGTTCGGTGGTGCCGTCAACCACAACCGCGACCTGATCGATGCGTTGTGCGGCGTCGTAGCCGCGCAGCGTAATCGGGCGGTTGAGAAAATCTTCGGGAAGATGGTCGTTTTGCGCGTAGCGCTCGCAGCCGTCGGCGTGCACGAAGATCGGGCCGACTTCTTTATACGGGTTGCGCGTGTCGAACGGACTGAATGAGAAGAGCACGAGGCGCTCGCCTTCCTTGGCGCGGCGTAAGCAGTGGCGGCACGGATTACCCGGCGCGGTCTGCATCTCTGCGTGGAGTGCGTTGCCGTACGCGTCTTGCGACGCGTTGCGCATCTCGTCCGCGACGGCGGTGTCGAGGGAAGTCACGATAAGACTCATGAGCCCAGCTTAGCCTTCGGTCTATATTTCGTGCCATCCGAATCTTGCCATACGTTGCCGAAAGCGCTTTAGACCCGTTGGATCGGGATCAGCGAGCGGACCCGCTCATTGAGAAGGTAAATCGGGATCCAAACGATCACGCCGAAGATTACCGGAAAAAGTGTTTCAAAGGCGCTGAAACCGGCGCGAAGATTGCATGCGCATGCGCCGCCAAAGTAGCCCGTCAGCAGCACTGCGCCAAATATGGACGTACGCGGAATGACGTACAACGCGGTAAGGACTAGGAGCAGAGCTGCGATGACCGGAGCAAGCGAGAGGGGCATACCTTGACGGTGGAAGGCGTCGGCAACACCCGGCGCGATGAAGATTTTTCCAGCCGCGTCGAACAGCATGAAGAGCGTTGCAAGGGCGTATAGGCCTCGGGCGGTCCAAAGAGTTGGGCGAGAGCGGGCAGCCGTACCTGCCGTTGGGGATTCCACGATGAGCCTCCTACCTCAGAAGTTCTTGCAATCTCATTCCTCGCGGAAGGGAGGCTCCTTTTGGACAATATTGCTATAATTTCGAGGGTTTACGCTACGACGGAATGTCTGAGGTGGGACACCAGCCTCTTTCGAGAACCATCGCGTGAAGTAAAACCGGTCCCGGATTCCCACGCGTTGCGCAATCTCTGCAATTGATAATCTGCTTTTTGCCAATAGTCGCTTGGTTTGTTCGAGACGAATCCGGCTTAAGTAACGTTGCGGCGTAATGCCCATCGCGCCGCTAAATTGTCGTATACAACCGAACGGCGACATTCCGACCGAGCTCGCGATGTCTCTAAGAGCGATTCTCTCAAAAGCATGCCGTTCGATAAAGCGTTTCATTCGCTGCACGCGAAGGCGTCCACGCTGCGAACGGTCGCCAATGGAGGCTCGCGACACGTGCTCGAAAGCTTCGAATACGAAAGAGTCGAAGGCGTCGTCGTCCTCGAGCGACCCCGCCCGCTCCAGGTCTGGGAGTCGAAGTCCCCTCGGTATCTGCTGGTCAAAGAGAGGCTCGTCCGATTCGTCGATCGCTCCCGGCCTTAAATATAAGATATGGGTGGTTTCGGCCCCGCTTGCCTCGTGGCGGCATCCGAAATGCTGACCGGGCCACCCGGCAATGACCGTGCCGTCTTCGACCGGTATGCGACCTCGCGCACCGTGAAATTCCCAACGGCCGACTAGGGTTTGAGCCACCGTTGGTGTCTCAAAGATCTTGTCATCCACGTGCCTCGCCATTGGGAGTTTTGGAACGTACGTGTAGAGCGCGCACAAACTCGACCAGCGAAGTGGCACATGCGTGCCGCACCCTCGGTCCATTGACCTTTGCTCTTGGGAGTGAAGGTCGTCGATCACGAACCGGAAAACCGTTCCCACACTAGTGTGACGCGCCCTAAAGACGATTCGGCGGTCAACGACAGCGCGCTTCCGTCGAACGCAAACCGTCTCGACTGATCGGTGCCGATGAGATTGGGGAACCAGCTGCCTTCGACATGATGCGTTACGGTCTCGGCAACCTCGTCAACGCTGAACGTGCCGAAATAGCAGAAGTAGCCAAGCCACGCGGACGCCTTCTCTTCATCGGATGCCAATCGCCAATCGTCACTGACGAAAGTCGATTGATTCGGGCGCATGAGCTGCACTGAGACCGCGCCGGACTCTCCATACATCAGCAGCCCAACTGGTTCCGAGCTCAGGGGAGATTCTACGGCGCCGTTTGTGTCGTACCACTCCGACGCCCTTAGGCGCCAGCTCCCAATTAAATTATCTCGCAGCGTCGACATGCCGGCGTGCTTTTTACGCCGGCGCGGTCACTGCCTTTGCGCCGTTGCTGTGGACGCCGGCGATCGGCGTTCCCGCGAGCGTTTCCGTCAGAGAAACGAGCGCGCGCACCGGCATCCCGGTGGGACCCTTTGCCTGCCATGCCGTTTCCGTGTCGACGTACGCGGTGCCGGCGACGTCGAGGTGCAGCCACGGCGTGTCCTCGACGAACGCTCTCAAGAACGCTGCCGCGGTCAAGGTTCCCGCCGCGCGGCCGCCGGTGTTCTTGAGATCGGCGATGTCGCTCTTCATTTGATTGGAATATTCTTCGTAGTAAGGCATCTGCCAATAACGCTCGCCGGTCGATTTCGCGGCGCCGAGAAACTGATTGGCAAAGTCTTCGTCATTGGCGACGAGCGCCGCAGCGGCGTGTCCGAGCGCGATAACGCACGCGCCGGTCAACGTTGCGGTATCGACCAGTTTGGTGACGCCGGCTTTGCGTGCGTAGCACAGCCCGTCGGCGAGGATAAGACGGCCTTCGGCATCGGTGTTGATCACTTCGATTGTTTTGCCGTTCATGGCTTTAACGATGTCGCCGGGCTTGGTGGCTTTGCCGCCCGGCATGTTTTCGGTGGCCGGAACGATGCCGATGACGTTCACTTTCGGCTTGAGCTTAGCGATCGCGCTCATCGCGGCGATCACCGCCGCGCCGCCCGACATGTCGTACTTCATCTCTTCCATGCGATCGGCAGGCTTGATCGAGATGCCGCCCGTGTCGAACGTGATGCCCTTGCCGACCAACCCCAACAACTCTTTGCTGGAGGGATCGCCGTTGTAGCGTATGACGATGAACTTCGGCGGCTGAATGCTGCCCGCAGCAACGGAGAGGAACGACCCCATGCCTTCTTTGCGCGCGCGCGCTTCATCGAGCACGTCGATGTC
Organism: Candidatus Baltobacteraceae bacterium; assembly: GCA_036488875.1. Taxonomy (NCBI): domain Bacteria; kingdom Bacillati; phylum Vulcanimicrobiota; class Vulcanimicrobiia; order Vulcanimicrobiales; family Vulcanimicrobiaceae; species Vulcanimicrobiaceae bacterium. The sequence continues at coordinate 320,411 of DASXGW010000001.1, forward strand.
GAGGCCGTTGTTCTTGGCCATCTTCGTGGCTTCGTCGGCGAGGTGCGTCGGCGTCATGTCGTTGGCCGGCGTGATCGCCAAACGGCGCGCGAAGTTCACCGCTTCGCCCAGAATCGTTCCGCGCGCGAGTCCGCGCTCCAGCGCGGCGAGATCGAATCCCGACGCGACTATCGACAGGGTATCGACGACCACTTTCTTTTCGGGTTTCTCCTGATAGAGCGACGTCTCGAACGTCGCCGCGATCGCGCCTTCGGCGACGAACGATGCCGCGGCCGTCTCCAGTCCGCGAGCTTGCGGCGGCAACAGGATCGCGATATCGGCGATGTTCCGGCGCCCGAGATAACGGATTGCTGCACCGGCGTACCGCGCGAGCAGCATCGGCTCGAACTTCGCCCGTTCGCCCAAACCCACCGCGAGGACGCGACGGAACGCGTGATCCTTCGCGTGCACCATCATGCACTCGCCGATCTTGCCTTTAAACTCGCCCGATGCGAGCGCTTCGGCGATCGTGCCGCCGAGGGCGTCATCGACGTCCTTGGAGACTTCTTCGGCGCCGTCGGTGAAGATGGGCAGGACGAGTGCTCCGGTGCGAACGCCGAGCGGGGCGTCGCTGGTGAGACGAACTTGCATGGTGAGCCTTTCGGGCGGTGAACTACTGACCGGTGATTTTTCTTCGAGTGAAGCGCCGTGCCCGCCTGGCGGGGTCCTCGTCGTGAGCAGCGACCAAAGTCGCTCTCGCGACGCGTACGCGGCAGCCGGCGTCGATATTGCCGCCGGCAATGAGGCGGTGGCTCGTTACAAGCAGGTTCTCGGGCAGTGGCGACACCCCGATCAGCTCGACGCCATCGGCGGCTTCGGCGGCCTATTTCGCATGCCCGGCGACGATCGCCGCGCGCTGGCGGCCTCAACCGACGGCGTCGGCACCAAGATCCTGATTGCAGCCGCGCTCAAGCGATACGGCAGCGTCGGCGCGGATTTGGTGAACCACTGCGTCAACGACATTCTCGTCGTCAATGCAACGCCGCTGTTCTTTCTCGATTACTTTGCGACGGGGCGGTTGGAGCCCGAGGTCGCGGCCGAAGTCGTGAGCGGCTGTGCCGCGGCATGCCGCGCGCACAACTGCGCGCTGCTCGGCGGCGAAACTGCCGAGATGCCCGGTTTGTATTCACCGGGCGATTTCGATCTCGCGGGAACGATCGTCGGGGTCGTCGACGTCGCGAATGTGCCCAAGCCCGAAGAAGTCGTGGCAGGCGACGCGATTCTCGGTTTGCCCGCCGTCGGACTGCACACCAACGGCTATTCGCTCGCGCGCAACTTGATCTCGAGCGACGAATGGGCGGTTCCGTTCGCAGATGGGATGACGTACGGCGACGCGTTGCTCGCGCCGCATCCGTCGTACTACGACGCCGTGCGCGCGATCCAAAAGGTTGCGCGCGTGAAGACGATGGCACACATCACCGGCGGCGGTTTGCTCGAGAACGTGAACCGCACGCTGCCGGAAAACGTCAAAGCCGTCTTCGAGGCGGCGCGCTGGGACGTTCCGCCGATTCAACGCGAGCTGGTGCGACGCGGCGATTTGACGCACGAGGAACGCTATCGCACGCTCAACATGGGCATCGGATACACGCTCGTGGTGTCGATGGGCGATGCCGGTCGCGCGCTGACGGAAGTTCCCGGCGTGAAGGTGGTGGGCTGGATCGAAGCGCGCAACGACGGCGATCCGCCGGTCGTGATTCATCCCGCACGGACGGATTCGTGAGCGCCGAAGTCATCGCGCGCATCGGTGCCATTCTCGACACTACCGAAATGCGGGAGTTGCGCGCGCGGCATGCCGCCGAGGCGGTGCGCGCGGCGCGCGGCTACCGGTGGGTCGGCATCCACGAGATCGACGACAACGAGATGGAGCTGATCGGGCACACCGGCGTCCAAGCACCGGTTGAGGTGCGCGGTTCGGTCGACGACGGTCCCAACGGTAAAGCGATTGCGTTGCGCGAGACAGTCGTGTCGGGCGATACGGCGATCGTTCCGATCTTAGGCGCGGAGACCGGCATCGTCATCGGCACGCTCGACGTCGAAAGCGACGACGCGTTCGGCGACGAGGACAAACGGTTCTTGGAAACGTGCGCGCAAGCGCTGATGCCGCTTTTCGAATAGTGCGCGAACTGTTCAATCTCGTTGTAGATTTGGGGCGCCTCCCCTTCGACTTCGCCTGTCCTGAGCGTAGCGAGCTACGCGAGCGAAGTCGAAGGGCTCAGGATGACAGTGTTGCAATTGACGAGCGAACGTTAGCCTGGATCGACGACGAGTTCGGGGGGACGTGGAGCTCGGAAGCACATGCCGGGAGCACTGTCGTCGCGCGCGACGATGCGGGTACGCCGAGCGGCTTCGCGACCTACGATGCGAAAGGCATGCGGTTTCGGTGGCTGCGCGGGTTGGCGCTGGAACCGGGCGTCGGCGTCTTTGGGCCGATCGGCGTCGCGCGCGATCGGCGCCGGAACGGTATCGGGACCGAACTGCTCTTCGCCGCGCTTAACGGGCTGCGTGGGCGGGGATACTCACGAGCGTTGATTGCGGCGGTAGGAGAAGAGAAGATCATCGACTGGTATCGTCATGCTGCCGGTGCCGAGATCGCCGAGCGCTACGACGTTGCAGCGCTCGTGCCGCGACGTCCGCGCGTCACCGTGATGGTGTCGGGCAGCGGAACCAATCTCCAATCGGTGCTCGATCGTTCGCGCAGCGGCGAGCTGCCGATCGACGTCGTTGCGGTCGTTTCGAATAACGCCGGCGCCTTCGCACTCGAACGTGCAAAGAAGGCCGGCGTACCGTCGCGACGCGTCGTTACCTGGAAACGAAAGGAAGAGGCGCGCGAAGCGTACGATCTGCGGCTGCTCGAGGAGGTGCGCGCCGACGAGCCGGATCTCGTGCTGATGCTCGGGTGGATGCATCTGTTATCGGAACCATTCGTGCGGGCATTCCCGTCGTTGTTGAACGTGCATCCGGCGTTCTTGCCGCTCGAACCGGCGCGCGACGACGTCGTGATGCCCGACGGTACGAAAATGCCGGCGTATCGTGGGCCCGACGCCGTCGGCGACGCGCTGCGCGACAAACAGCTTTGGACTGGCGCGACCGTACACACGGTGACTGCCGACACCGACCGCGGACCGGTCGTCGCGCGTAAGCCGTTACCCGTTACCGCGGGTGAAACGCGGGATCAACTGATGCAGCGCCTGCATCCGCTCGAGCACGACCTGGTCGCGACGGCGATTCGGCGCTGGCTCTACGAGCAACCGTGACGACCGTTGTCATCGCTCCCGATAAGTTCAAAGGCGCGCTGACCGCGATGCAGGCGGCGCAGGCGATCGAGCGCGGCGTCAAGCGCGCGTCGGCGGATATTGAGTGTAAGCTTTGTCCTATGGCCGACGGCGGCGAAGGCACCGTCGAAACGTTTCTCGACCGCGGCGCGAAGCGCATGACCGCGCGCGTGCGCGGACCGCTCGGCAAGCCGGTCCAAGCCGCCTTCGCGATCGACGATCGTACCGCGATCGTCGAGATGTCGAGCGCATCGGGCTTGGGATTGCTCGATACATCGCAGTACGATCCGACGAAGACGGACACGTTCGGCACGGGCGGTTTGATTACGGCGGCGTTGAGCGCCGGCGCGCGACGCATTATCGTGGGCTTGGGCGGCAGCGCGACCAACGACGCCGGAACCGGGATGCTCCGCGCGCTGGGCGTGCGGTTTCTCGACAAAAACGGCGACGAACTGCGCGAGGGCATCCTCACGTACGAGCGTTTGGCTTCCATCGATATCGAAGGCCTCGACGATCGCGTGCGCGACGTGCAGATCGATGCTGCGGTCGACGTCGACAATCCGTTGTGCGGTTCTGATGGTGCGTCGTACACGTTTGCGAAGCAGAAAGGCGCGACACCCGAACAGATCGAGCGCCTCGATGCGGTGCTGGAACACATCGCCGACGTCGCGGCGCGCGCGCTAGGTCACGACGAACGCAACACGCCAGGCGCCGGTGCGGCGGGCGGTTTGGGATTCGCGCTCGTTGCGTTTCTGGATGCAAAGCTCGAGCGCGGGGTCAAGTTGATTGCCGACGAGGTGGGTCTGCCGGAGATGATGCGCGGCGCGTCGTTGTGCATGACCGGTGAAGGCAAGGTCGACATGCAGACGTTGCATGGAAAGACCGTTGCCGGCGTCGCGGAGATCGCGCGCGACTGCGAGGTGCCCGTGATTGCGTTTGGCGGCAAGGTCGAAGACGACGCAAAGGCCGCGCTTTCGGAGCGCGGGATTGAGGCCGTGCAGACGGCGCCACCGGAAATGCCGGCCGAGCAAGCGATGGGGAAAGCCGGGGAATGTTTGGAAGAGGCCGCGGCAAGCGCCGCGAATGCCTTCTTCCATGGCCGCTGACGGGGCGTTCGCACCCCGGCGTTTTATATTACCGGCATTCAGCCTGGTATGGCTCGTGCTGTTGTGGATCAGCCTCTTTCACGGTCCCGTGTACGAACCGTCTAAGATCGAGTGGAACGGCTGGGGGACCGCGGCGGTCATCGTTGCGCCCGATCCCGACTTAGCGAGCCAAGGCGTCAAACCCGGCACGGAAATCGACGTCGCGCACATGTCGATCGCCCAAAGAACGCGTCTGGAGTTCGGGGTACCCGCGGGGACTTTGCTGTCGATACCGATCGAAGAAGCCGCCGGGACGCGAGTCGTTTGGGCTCGAGCGCACGAGCTGTGGACGAATGCGAAATCGACCTCGCCACTCGAAATCTGGACCGAGTGCGTTACTTTGACGTTCTCGTTGGTCCTGGCCGGATATCTAGGTTATCGAAGGCCGGGCGTGATGGTTCTTGCGCTCATACTGTTCATCGCCGGCGGCGGGATCGATTGGGCGGAGATCGCACAAGCTTTGACGGCAATGCCGGATTGGGTTCTCGAGCCGGTCGACGTTTTGATGAATGCGCTTTGCGGCGTCTTTCCCGCGCTCGCGCTGGCCTCATTTGCGATTCGATTGCCGGGCGGCGAGACGTCGCCGGAGAAACGCAAAATCATTCCTTTCATCGACGGCATCGTCGTGCTAGGTCTCGTACTGGCGCCGTTCGTCCTCTCCGATGCAGCCGTAAGAACCTATCTAGCCTTTTCCGCCGTCATCGTAATCGTCGCATCCATTTTGTCGCTCCGGTATGCCCGGGCCGCCGATCGCGCGCGAGTCGCGATCGTATTCGCGGCGGTCATGATCGGTGGCGTCGCCTATGCGTTGGCGGTGATCGGGTTGACGTTCGCCGGAGCAACGGCTTTCTTATTCTCGTTGGGGAACCTCTCGGTCGTCATCGTCCCGGTTGCACTCGCCTACGCGATTCTGCGGCATCGCGTGTTCGACGTCGTCTTCGTTTTGAATCGCACGATCGTCTACGTTCTGACGTCGGCGTTCTTGATCGTGCTGTTGGCGGCGCTCGAGTTCGGCGCGGAACGCTACATCGATACGATGACGCGAGCCGAGGGCATCGCGCTTCAGTTCCTCATCGCGCTGGCGGTTACCGTCAGCGCGGGGTTCGCGCATCGCCGCATCGATCAGGCCGTCGATCGCGTGCTCTTCCGTACGCGGCATCAGCAAGAGGAGGCGCTGCGCAAGTTTGCGACCACGGCGCAGTTCTATACGGCCGAAGAGCCGTTGATTCGCGACACGGTCGATGCGTTGACGCGGTTTGGGCGCGTTGAAGGCGCGGCAGTGTACTTGGCGACGATGAGCGACATGCGGTGCGCGGCGTCGGCATTTCGCGATGCGACCGCGGCGGTCGACGAAAACGATCCGGCCTACGTTGCGCTGCGCGCGCACCGTGACGAGCTCGACACGCACGACGTGCAGACGGCGTTTCCCGGCGAGCGCTTATATCCGATGGTATTGGCGGGGCGACTGGCCGGCACGCTTGCGACGGGCCGCCGCGAGAACGGTGAGGCCATGCCACCCGACATCGACGATGCGATTCGCCGCGTTGCGTCGGCTGTTGCCATTGCGTTGGCAGCGATCGAAAGCGATCGTGTTCGTGAAGAGAACGCAACTCTGCGACAGCGCCTGGGCGTTCAGGTGGTGTAGAAGTGGAACGAACCAACAGAATTGCTTCCTACGCGCTGGCTCTCTTTGCGTTCCTCTGGCTAACGGCGATTTTGGCGTTAGATGTTTTGCCGACGGCTTACGCAGTCGACCTCCGCTCCAAAGTGGTCGGACGGGAGGTCGTCGTTACGTCGGTAGGGCCGGACGCCGCGCGCGCCGGACTCCAAGTTGGGGACGCGATTCCGTTCGACGCGTTGTGGTACGCCCGCCAATTTGGGCCTGAGGGTGGAATGCTGCGGCTGCCCGTGCGCCGGGGATCTCAGACGCTTGCGTTGACATTGCCGCTCACGAGGCCGATTCGGGCGATCCCGGTATTCCAGAGCGTGTTGACCGACGTCGCTATAACGTTTGCGCTGCTGCTCGCCGCGTATCTGGGATTCCGAAAGCCGAGCGTAATGATAGCGGCGTTGATTTTATTCTTGGGCGGCGGCGCTTTGTCGTGGCCAGATTTCGTCGCGCTGTTTTCTGCGTTACCGGATTCCATTTACGTTCCGTTCGCCTGGACGATGATCGTATTGTGCGAATGGTTCCCAGTCATGGCGCTGGCCTCGTTTGCGATCCGGCTTCCCGGCAGTGCACCCTCAAAATCGCAGCAATCGGCGATACGAATCGTCGATGGCATCGTGATCGGCTCGTTCTGTACCGCTTTTGGGCTGCTGGCAGCGGGGGTGTACCGCCAGACAGACCTCCCGTGTACCGCGCTTTCCGGAATCGTCGTGCTGCTTGCGAGCATGGCCGCGCTGTTGCTTGCGCGTCCGGCGGACCGCGGCCGAACCGGCATCGTCTTTGGCGGCGTGGTGTTCGGCGGCGTCGGCTACGCTGCCAATATGGTCGGGCTCCGATTAGGTGAGCCCTATTGGCTGTTCACCGTCTACGCAAACCTGTCGGTCGTCGTCGTACCTTTAGCGTTGGCTTATGCGATTCTACGTCACCGCGTTTTCGACGTCGCCTTCGTACTGAACCGTACGATGGTATTTGCTCTGACGTCGGCCCTCGTGATCGTCCTCTTCGCGGCCTTAGAGTTTTTGGTCGAACGCTTTTTGAGCGACGTGACGCACGTCGCAGGGATCATTCTGCAGTTCGGAATCGCACTCGCCGTTACGCTCAGCGTCCGGTTGATGCATCGGAGGGTCGATTCTCTGGTCGATAACGTCCTCTTCCGGTCACGGCACGAACAGGAAAATGCCTTACGGCGGTTCGCGTCGACCCTCCAGTTCTATACGGAGGAAGGGCCGCTGGTGCGCGACACCATTGACGTGCTTCTTCGGTACGGACGCGTCGAGGGTGCGGCGATCTATTTAGCTGGGGAGACGGGCCTCAAGCAGGTTCAGTCTTCGTTTTCCGTGGCCGCTCCGGAGATCGAGCATAACGACATGGCGTACGTCGAGCTGCGAGCGCACCACGAGCCGCTGCACGTCCATAAGATGCCGACGGCCCTTCCGGGCGACCGGCTTTATCCGATGGTCCGCGCTGGTCGAATCGTCGGCGTGGTCGCGACCGGCGAACGGGAAAGCGGCGAAGAAATGCCGCCCGATATCGACGAAGCCATCATTCGCATCGCCCATGCGGCGGCAACGTCGCTAGGCGCGATTGAGAGCGATCGCATTCGTTCCGAGCTGACTGCATTGCGAGTACGGCTGGGATTTAGCTAGCAGCGCAACGAGTTTCTCGCTTTCGGCGCTACGCTCAGGATGCGTCAAGCGCTTGTAAAAGCGAAGAACCCCGCGTAATCCTTACACGGGGCTCGTCGGGTTCCCAAAAACTCGCTATCGGTGAAGCAAAAATAGCAGTCGAAAGGTACTCCGGTCAAGGATGCTTTCCATTTCTTTGCCGAAGAACGCCGTGTGTTAAGCGCAAGTAATTTGGAAGTCAACTCCGTGCAAAGAGCGTACGTTCTGTACGTCCCGGAACATCGCGCCGCGCGGATGCCGCTGGTATTGGTGTTCCACGGCGGCGGCGGGGCCGGCCGGCGGGGCCGGCCGGCGCGGCCCATCTCGGTCATCCTTTTAACGGCGGGGACGTGATCAGCCCGCGAATGGGCAAGGTGCTCTCGGCCCCCGGCACCGTCGCGTTCTGGGCGAAGGTCGACGGCTGCAAGCCGAGGCCCCGCCACGGCGGCGACGTTCTACCGGGTGGACGGCGGCGGTCACACCTGGCCGATGCGTTGAATAAATCGCACGTATCGTGAAGAGTGGTTACGGGGGCAGGCCGGAGGGTAAGTAGGCATGGGGTGGCCCCTTTAGGAGGTGGCGCATGGAACCCGTCGTCGTCGTCTTTGCCGGTGAATATAATCTTGGTTCTAAGGGCAAGCTCCACCGCGAGTTGAGCCGCCTTGCAACCAAACCGCGTCTAGTGCTCGACTTCAGCGAAGTGACCTACATGGACTCGACGTGTATCGCCGAGCTCATGCGAATGGAGCAGCGGCGTAGCGCCGCCGGCTTCGACGCCGCACACGTCGTGATGCAGGCGCCGGTGCTGTTGCGCATCTTTACGGTGCTGACGCTCGATCGCGTCTTTCGCGTCGTGTCGACGCTCGCTCAGGCCATCGACGCCGACCTCGAGGGATTGCACGTCGAATACGCGTTTTGCGGTGACGATGGAACCGCGAAGGTTCCAGTCGACTTCGAGCGCGAGCGCCTCGCAGCTACGGGCTAGTCACGCGCTTCCACGCGCGAATGACCGCGTTATACAAGGCCGGATCGTCCTTTAGCGCGTAGCCTGGATCGTCGCCGGGCTGCCGTGCGTATTCAAAGATCGTCAGCGCCGGCGTTTTGTGCGCCAGATTCACGATTGCATTGTAGAGATCAGTAGGGTTCCTTTCGCCAAGCTCGGTCACGTAGATATCGTTCGCGCCCCGCGTTCCTGGAAAAAATGACGTGACTTGACGCACGGCGTTGAGTGCCCCGGCCATCTCCGACGGCGGTACGCCGTAGGGATGAAAGCCGAACCCGTCGACCGCCGGACGCGGGGAAGCACCGGCGAGCAGCGATGCAAGCGCATAGGACCACGGCAAGTCCTTGCCCGACGTCCCGGTCGTCACGACTTTGATTCCGTACCGCGCGACAATGGGCGCGACGCGCTCGTAGAAGCTCGCGTACTCTTCCACATTGGCAAATCCGTTGAACGGAAGATCGGCCTCGTTGGCTATTTCGGCGTAGACGATGCAGCCGGGTTCGCGCCGTTCGGACCGCCTAAAAAACTCTTCGATGTTGGCGACGAGATGGTCTTCGCCTTTCTTGTCTTCGCGCAAGGTCGGCGTCGTGGCCATCACTTTAAGCCCTGCGCGGCAAAGACGATGCATGCTGACATCTTCGCGCTGCCACGGCACCTTGTCGTGTTTCGACAACACCGGTAACCAGCCGACGCGAACGAAGCTGGCGTGCAGGTTGTCGCGGATGTCCGCAAGCGCGCTTTTCGTGTACGCGCCCAGGTCACCCAGCGGCGGAAATTGTACGCCGAGCTGGGCCACGGGCGGCGTCTGCGCGGTCAATGATAGTGCGGCGGCGACGGCGACGACAGGGCGCCTGAGGGCGTTCAACGTAAGGCCGAAGAGATGACGGCCACCTCGAAGACCGGCATGTGGTTCGCGGTGTGCATTGCCGCGAGCTTTGCCGCTGCATCGGTCGCAATCGTCGAATGGCGCTACCTGATTTTCCGCAACGACGTCGACCTGGGTATCTTCACGCAAGTCGTCGCGAGCGTCGGCAGCGGCTTTTCGAGTACGGCCGAAGGCGGAGTCAATCATCTGCTCGTGCATTGGTCGCCGCTTATCGTTCTGGGCTGGCCGTTCGTACGCATTTTTGGTCCCGTCGGTCTGGAGATTTTTCAGGCGCTATTAATCTCGCTGACGCTGGTCCCGATTTGGGGCCTGGCGCGCGCGCGATTCGCGCCGCTGCCGGCCGCAGGCATCACGGCAGTGTGCGCGCTGTACCCGATATTGTGCGCCAACGCCGTCGATGACTTTCACGAAATGGCCTTCGTTCCGTTCCTGTCGGCGACGCTCGTATACGCGCTCGACCGGCGGCGCTACGCGCTGGGCGTGGCCGCCGCGATCTTGCTGGCCTGCACGAAGGAGGACCAGTTCGTCGTGTTGGCGGTCAACGGCGTCATCATCATGCTGTTTGCCAAGGGCGACGCGTTCGAGCGGCGCTTTGGGCAGATGGCGCTACTCGTCGCGGGAGCGGGCGCGGCGGTGTATTTCGCCATCGTGCGCAACGTCATCGGGCCGCACTTGGCGTATAGTTCGCTGCATTTTTATAACTGGCGGGAAGCGCCGCCCTCGCCCCTGGGTGCGCTGGTCGCGGCGCGCGTGCATTACGTGCTGCATGTTCTCGCGCCGCTAGCGTTTTTGCCGCTAATCTCGCGGTATGGCCTATTTCTCATCGTGGGTTTCGTCGAAGCGTTGGCATCGCACGAACCGGTGACGGTTGCGCCGGGCGCGCACTACAGCGCGCTGCTCTCGGGTTACGCGCTGGCGGCATTCGTCGACGGCCTGGGGCGGCTGGCCACGGCGCGGCTGCGTGTCGCCGCCGCTGCGCTCGCGGCCGTGGTCTCGATTGCGATTGCCATCTATGCCAGTCCGATGGAGTACTGGTACTATCTGTACCGCGCCCCGAACGCGCACGACGCACTGCTGCAGCGCACTATCGACGCATTGCCGCCGGGCGCCGAGGTGGGCACCGAGGACGAAATCTTCTCGCACCTCGGGCTGGATCGCAACGCGTCGATCCAGCTCGCCGGCAAGCAATGGATTCTGTTCGATCGTACGCACTACAGCGACCAATGGCACAACGTGGACGAGCCGGTCGTGCGGCGATTGCTCGCGCAGAAGCAGTATACCGTCGTGACCGATCGCGACGGCATCGTACTGCTGCAGAGGTTAGGGCGGTGAAATACTCTGAGCGTAGTGGAACAAGTTGTTTGGATCGTATTTCTGCTTTATCGCGAGGAGCTGATTGAAGGCGCTGCCCCAATACGCCGAGCGATAGTCATACTCAGCGTCTAGGCGAGGATAGTTCTGGTACATCTCGCCGTTGAGGTACTGCTGCATCATCTCCATGTACCCGTTCAAGCCGGCGCGCGCCTTTTGCCCGTCCGGGTCTTGACTTTGCATCCAAAAGACGTCGAGAAAGAAGTCCATTGAAGACGTGCGATGGATGAACGCGTTCGCACCCATGGGGTAAGCGTTGATCGCGCCGCCGTACGGCTCGATGACGACGCCGTTCCATCCGTTATTGATCGGCAGGAACTGATTGATGACGTTCGTCCAGTCGTCGACGCCGAGCATGGCCGAAATATATCCGCACTGCTTGTCCTCGCAGGCGCCGTCGGGCGGATTGGGGATCGGATACGGATTGTTATCGAGGTATTGATCCATCTGCCCGTACGTTCCGGTGGCGTCGGCGTTGAGCACCGCTCCGGGCATTTGGAGAAGCGACTGCAGCGCGGCCAGACCATCGTCGCGCGATCCCGCGTACATGCCCTGCAGCAATAACACGGGCTTGCCGCTCGGATCCGCGCCGATGTTGCCCATATAACCGAGTTGCGGAGGCGCACCACTGGCCATGTAGTTCGTTTGCAGCTCGACCAGCGCTTGAGCGGCCTGAGCGATCGACGACGGGTCGTCCGGGTTGATGCTCCATTGAATCGCCCATGCCCATACCGAGGGCAGGACGTAGAGCTGGTATTGGACCTCGAGGACGATCCCGAAGTTGCAGCCCGTTCCACCCCGCACGGCCCAAAACAGATCCGAGTACGGACCGTCGGCGGTCGCCGTAACGAGGGCAGTCCCATTAATGGGCTGGGCCAGCAGCAGCGTGACGCCGATCACGTTGTCGCAGTTCATGCCGTACATGCGCGAGGTGTAACCGTACCCACCGCCCTGCATGAAGCCGGCAACGTTGACGCTGCCGCACGCACCGCTTGGGACGTGCAGCCCATACCGATCCAGCTCCTGGTTGAGGATGTCGAAGTCCGTTCCGGGCCCCACCGCGGCCGTTCGCGCGACCGGGTCCACGCGAACGTACCGGATCGCGCTGGTATCAATCACCATGCCGTCGTTCACCGAGAACCCGGCGGTACTATGTCCGCCGCTGCGAAGAGTAACCCACAAGCTCAGCGATTTCGCCCAGCCCAGCGCAGCGAAGACGTCGGCCCACGTTACGCAGTAGACGATCACGCGCGGATACGATTGAAACCATGGATTGGATTCCTGACGATCCTTGTCGTATTCGGCCATTCCCGGAACCACGATATATCCCGAGATTCCAAGCTCCAAATCGATTAGGGTTTTATCGCTCCACCCGGCGACTTTGCGTTCTTTTTCGATGCGTCTGCGGCTTTTGCGGTATCCCATGAACTCTCGCTTTCTGCTATCGCGCGTTGCGCGCGCTCGGTGAACTCGTCGAGGTTGTCCCTCCGCGCAGTCTCGAGCGCTCGTCGAAACGACTCGAGCGCGCCGGCCGTGTCCGGCGGATCTTTGCGTGAGAGCAGTTCGCCTTCGAGACGATGCAGCTCGGACTCCCACCAGCGTTCGCCCCAATGGGTCACTCCTGCGAGTCCTTGACGCGCCGAATCGAGCCCTTCGTCGACGCGACCTTCATTCAAGCGCGCCTGTGCGAGCATGGTCAGCACGCGCGATTTAACCATGAGCGCGCTGTGCTCCTCGACCATCGCAAGCGCCGAAACGAGCATGTCCTCACCCGTGCTCTCATGGCCGTCGGCTGAGAGGAGCACACCGAGCTGCGCCTTGCAGGTCGCAAGCCACAGCGCAAACCCGTGCTCCTTCGCGAGGTCGTGCGCCTGTTGGACTTCGGCGAGCGCGCGCTTCATATCGCCGCGTAAGTAATGAAACAGGGCGCTCCACGAGAGCATCGCCGCCATCTGAAACGGCGAGTTTAAGGATTTGGCGATCCTTGCCGCGGAATCGATATGGTCCTGCGCCGTGTCGGACCGCTTTGCCAGCCATAACGTAATCGCAATGCCGAGCTCGCACGTCATCCCAGGATTCTGTCCCGCAAGCGCCATCGCCGATTCGCGTTCGCCGGCTTCGAGCATTTCGTAGATCTCGATGCCGCGTTCAAATGCGGGAAGCGCGTCGGTGAGGCGAGAGGCATGGAAAAGGGTCAATCCGCGCGCCAGATGTGCCGCCAAAACGAGCACTCGGTTATCGAGCCGATCCGCGATTTCTACGAGTCGTGCCGAGATTTCTTGGGCTTCGTCGATCGACGCGTGTGCCAGATAGAACCGGACCAGACCAAACAACAGCAGCCATCGCTGCGGATCCATCGAGTCGTCGCGCAAGTTGCGCGTCACGCGCTCGAGCCAGTAGCGTCCCTCCCGCCACTGTCCGCGTTCGTACCAGTATCGGTGCAAGACGCCGGCCAGCGATAGAGCGGCGGGTGCATCGTCCTCCCGCGAAAGCGCCCATTGGAAAACGGCGCGAAACTCCGCATAGTCGCGTTCGACGGCTGCGAACATCGCCTTCGATTCCGACGCCGCCGCTGCGTAGGCGGCGTCGGCCGCACGGCAAAAGTGATCGGCACGGCGTTGCTGCATCGCATCCCACTCGGCGGCGTCTGCGAGACGTTCGAGTGCGAACTCTTTGGTCGAGTCGAGCAGCCAATAGCGCGCCACGTCACCGCCGGGCTCGAACTGAACGAGCGACTTGTCGACGAGATGGCCGAGCAGGGTAACGATGTCTCGCTCGTCGAGCGGCTCGCCGGCGCACACCGCGCATGCGGCATCCATCGAGAAGTCGCCGGCGAATACCGCCAGCCGTCGCAACAGCGCCTTTTCGTTTTCGTCGAGCAGGTTATAACTCCAGCCGATCAGCCCGCGCAAGGTCTGCTGACGCGGCAATGACGTTCGCCCGCCGGTCAGAACGCGAAACCGGTCGTCGAGACGCCCGCGCAGTTCGGTTACGGTCATCGTCTTTACGCGCGCGGCGGCCAATTCGATGGCCAAGGGGATGCCGTCGAGCCGCCGACAGATTTCCTTGATCGCGCTCATGGTTTCGGGGGTCGGGTCGAACGTTCTAACGACGGCGCGCGCACGACTGACGAATAATGCGACCGATTCCTCTTCTCTGAACGTGGAAACGCGAAAGAGGCTCTCGCCGGGGATATCGAGCATCTCGCGGCTCGTGGCGATCACTTGGAGCCAAGGACACTGCTCCAACAGGCGATCGACCAGCACCGCAGCCTCACCGATCAGATGCTCGCAGTTGTCGAGAACGATCAAAGCCTTTCGTTCGCTCAGATGAGCGGCGAGTGTGTCGTCGGTGTCGCGACCGGCGGCCTCGCGTACGCCCATCGTCGCAAGTGCGGTGGCTGAAAGAAATACGCCTTCGGCGATCGGTGCGAGATCGATAAACCACACGCCGTCGGGGAACTGCTCGAGGTTTCGCTGGCCGTACTCGATGGCCAATCGCGTCTTTCCGACGCCGCCCGGTCCGACGATGGTAACCAGACGCGCGCCGGTCAGCAGCGCTCCGATCTCGGCGATCTCGTCTTCCCGGCCCAGAAACGACGTGCGCATTGACGGCAAATTGTGGCGAAGTGTCGCTTGCCGTACGGCCGGAGGCGCTTCGGACGAGTAACCGTCGCTTGTAACGCGATTGCGCCCCGCTGCCTTGGCGCCGTACAGGTGAAGGTCGGCTGAGGCCGTGAGTGATTGCGGCTCGGTCTCGGTGTCGGGAATCACGCTGGCGCAGCCGACGCTTACCGTCACGTGACCCAGCGACGATCCTTGATGCGGAATCTGGAGCTCGCGCACGGCGACGCACGCGGTTTCAGCGACTTGTCGTGCGTTGGCGAGCGTCGTTTCCGGAAGCACGATCGAAAACTCTTCGCCGCCGTAGCGTGCCACCACGTCGCCGGGCCGGCTCGCGCAGCGTCCGATTGCTTCAGCGATCTGCCGTAAGCACCCGTCGCCGGCAATATGTCCGTACGTGTCGTTGAAGAGCTTAAAGAGGTCGACATCGAAGAGCAGCACGCTGAGCGGAGATTTGCTGCGCGCGCAGCGTTGCCACTCGCGCGCCAACGCTTCGTCAAAGCCGCGGCGGTTGCCGACGCCGGTTAACGGATCGGTCGTGGCTTGGTGTTTGAGGTTGGCCATTTCAAGACGTTCGTGCTCGTCGTGAATGCGAGCGCCGAGGTAGATCGCGCAGCTCTCCAGCATCGCGACGTCCTCGATATCGTATGCGCTGCTTTGGTGCGATCTCACGGACAGCGCTCCGACGATGTTGCCGCCAAAGGCGACCGGGACCAAGACCGCCGAGGGGGGCCCCTCGTACAGGATCGATTCGCCACCGCTGAGGACTTGGCGCATCCGGCTATCTTCGGCCATCTTTGCGTCTTCCGGGCGGAGACCGACGCCGTCTTCAAAGATGTACTCGATCCGGGCATCGCTGGCATCGCCGATGGCTAGCAACACGCTCTTCGCCTCGACGAACTCAGAAAGAAGCGCGGCAAGCTGCACCATGGTTTCCTGTAAGGGAAGCGCCGACGCAAGCAGCTGTGCCGAGCGCCGAATCAGGTCGCGTCGTTGATGGGGCCGCTGCTCGCGCGACGATCGCAAGATGACCCTTACTTCGCGCGCCGGCGGCGATCGTCGGCGTCGACGATGTCGATAATAATCTCGAGCTCCGGATGCAGCGCCAGCGTCTCGGCGTATTCTTCGCGGAACCAGGCTTCGTCCTCGGCGTGTTTGGGCTTGATCCGCTTCAGCGTCTCCTTGATCGCCGGGTATTGCGACGCATCGGTGTGCCCGCGCAGCCACGCGGCGACGCCATCTTCGGTATCGCACGCGGTGACCGCTTCGAATAACGCTTGTTCGGTGACGCCCAGGCGCTCGAGCAAATAGCCCGAGATCCCTTTGATTTTACCGTTGATGAAGTAGATACCAGGATCGCCGCCGGGTAATCGTCCGCGCAGCTTGTCGATCGTTCGCGGCATGAGCATGAGGCCGTCGAGCTCCGCGTAGCAACTGCGCGGTGGTCCGTTACGAAGATCGAGTGGTTGCATGATACTCCTTTTAGGATGCGGGTTCCAGCTCGAACGCCAGATTCGGATCGGCGGAGAGCGTCAGCGGATCGACACGGGTCGCGTCGCGTTGATGGTACGCAGCGGCAGCGATCATGGCCGCGTTGTCGGTGCAGTACTTGGGCGGCGGAACGAACGCCGTGACGTTATTGCGTTCGCTCCATCGGCGAAACGCCGTCTGCAGCGCGGAGTTGGCCGCGACGCCGCCGGAGAGCACGACCGCGTTGTAGCTATCGCGTGCAAATGCGGCTTCGAGGCGCGCCATGAGCACGTCGACGACGGCGGCTTGAAACGATGCGGCGACGTCTTCGGGCTTTGCGTTTTGCCCGGCGTCGGATTCTAGAAAATACCGGACGGACGTTTTGAGGCCGGAAAACGAGAGGTCGAGCGAATCGCCGCTGGGACGATGGCGCGGAAAGGCGTGCGCGCGGGGATTCCCGCGCTGCGCCATGCGATCGAGCTGTGGACCGCCGGGGTATGGGATGCCGAGCAGTCGTGCCGTTTTATCGTACGCTTCGCCGGCGGCATCGTCGTGCGTGCGGCCGACGATCGACATGCGCGTGGCGGATTCCACCTTCACGAGTTGCGAGTGACCACCCGAAACGAGCAACGCGAGGAACGGATAGGGCGGCGCTTCGGGCTGGTCCAGAAATGCGGCAAAAATGTGGCCGTGTAAATGATTGATGCCGTAGAGCGGCTTGTCGAGTGCGAAGGCGAGCGCCTTGGCCGATGCAACCCCGACGACGAGACTGCCGATGAGTCCCGGTCCGCGCGTGACCGCGAGTGCGTCGACGTCGTCGAACGTCGTCCCGGCCCGGCCGAGCGCATCCTCGACCGCCGCTGAGAGCAGCGCAACGTGCTGGCGGCTGGCGATTTCGGGCACGATGCCGCCGTACTTCGCGTGGAACGCGTCTTGATTCGTCGAGACCGAGGCGAGCACGTCGCGGCCGTCGCGCACCAGCGCGGTGGCCGTGTCGTCGCACGACGTCTCGATCCCCAGCACCAACATTAAGAGGCGGGGGTTATCGTTGCGGCGGCTCGAAGCCTTCGGCATGCAAGACGTAAACGAAGCAATGCGGCTGCCCTCTCCGGCGCCGCGCCCTCAGTCCATTGCCTTTGACGGGGAGTGGCTTTGGATGGGCTCGATTGAGACCAGTCGCGTGTACGCGATCGATCCGCACCAGTGGCGCGTGATGGAAGAAGACCGGGCGCCTGGAAAACCGTGGGGCATGGCCGTGGTCGGCGACGAGCTGCGCGTGATCTGCGGCGAAGGCGACGGCGATAGTCGGTTCATTCGACGGCTGGTTCCCGGCCACGGTTTCAAGACGCAAGAGACGATCCAATGTCCCGACGATACCGGATCGCAGCTCAGTTACGACGGCGTGCGGCTGTACGTGAGTCAGTGGTACAACAAGCGCATCCTCGGAATCGACGAGCAGGGCAACGTCGTGCGCACGATCGAGGTGCCGCGCGGCGTCTGCGGTCAATGCTTCGTCGACGGAGCGTTCTACGTACTGACCACCGACGACGAAGAGACCGACGACTATTTTTTGATGAAAGCACACGTCAACGGCGGAACGCCGAAGTTCGAAGACATCGCTCGCGTGCCTTTCCACGCACGTGCCTTGGCCTTCGACGGATCGCGGTTCTGGACGAACCATCGCGAAAACAACGAAATCGTTGCTTTCACCCCGTAGGGAGTCCGGCGAGAGAGACCTGATCTCGGCGATACGCGATATCGTCGAGATCGTCGCCATTATCGCCGCCGGCTGCTGGGCATTCTACGTGTTCGCCTACGAAAATCGCATCAAACCGTCGTTTGCAGAGCCGGAAGTCAACGTTACGGCGTCTATGCGGCTGCTGAGCGTGCACAACGGTTTGATCGGCATCGGGATTCACACGCAGTTTCATAACGTCGGTACGGTGCCGGCGCACTTCTTAGCTTACGCGGTGAGCGTTTACGGGCAACGCGTCACGCCTCAAGTTCCGTCAGCGCACAAAACGAATCCCGGCCTAAAAATCGACGATGCGATGTTTTCGCGGATCGACAAGCCAACAGCCGTCTACACGTGGGGCTACATCACGAAACAGGGCAACCCGGCATCAACACAAGAAAGCGGCCTCGACCCGGGTAGCAGTTTGGAGAACGATCAGATCTTTTACGTGCCGCAAGGCCGGTTCGATTTGCTCACAATGGCCATCGATGCTCCGTACACGAAGTATGACGATACCATGCCGGCAAGTCTTGTGTATCAACCCGACGGTGGACTCAAGGTCAATATCGCGATCTCGGACCGGATGGATCAATTCAACATCCGTCCGGTGACCTCGCTCGATATCCGCTAAACCGCTATTCGGTGTCGGGCGGAACCGCGTCTGCGTTCGAGTTGGTAAATTTCGACGGCGGATACTTCGTCTTTATCGGCGTGAAGGCGCGCGGCGTTTGACGGAAATCGAAGCCCCCGAGGACGTTCGCGCGACAATCCGTGTAACCGAAACCGTTGGCCGGCGCTGCGGGACAGCTCCCACCGATCGGCGGCAACTTGAACACCGTCTCGATGAACTTCAATATACTGCCGGGCTCGTAGAGCGTCTTGTCGACTTTATTTCGTAGCGCGTACGGAGAAATCACCATCAGCGGCGTGCGGATTCCGAGTCCCCGGAAATCCATTTGCGGCGGTGGAATGGGGTCGTACAATCCGCCCCAGTCGTCCCACAGCACGACGATGGCCGTCGAGTTCCACTGCGGCCCTTTTCCAATCGCGTTAACAATGGCGGAAACCCACGACGGTCCTTCGTCTGTGACGTAGGGGCCGGCGTGATCGGAATACGTGCCGTCCGGTACAACCCACGTGACGCCTTTGAGCTTACCGTTTTGCGCGGCGGCAAGAACGTTGGTCTGCGGCGAGATGACGTTTGACCAGTCCGGGCCGTGTCGGACCGCGTCGATAGCGGAAAACGGCGACCAAATGTAGTCGCCTGGTTTAAAGTTCTTCGTCGTCGGCGTATAGAATTGCCAAGACACACCGCGGGCGTCCAGCGAATCGGCAATCGTCCGGTACTGCGTGAAACACGGGTACGGACCCGCCGCCGGCTTTACCGTTCTCTGCGCGTCGAGCAGTGACGTTCGCGCAAAAGCGGGAGAATCGCAGCTCCAGGACGAGCTTGAGCTGACTTCGACAACGCCGTCCTTGTTGAGCAGCCCGGGGTAGTTGACGATCGCCAAGTTTCGCGCTACGTCCGTCGTGCCGGCGACGAGGTACTGGTGCGCGGTAAAGCTGGGGCCGAAGTCGGTCGGGAAATAGTGGTCCGCGAGGACGTACTGCATCGCCATTTTCCAGTATGGGCCGGCTTCGTCGACATAGTTTGGCGCGTCGTTCGGAACGTAGACGTATGGCGAATGTACTCCCGACGTTCCGACCGCAGGGCGGGCGAGGCTGGGGCAGCTGGTGAGAGGCCATTTCTCGGGATACTCGAGATAAAAGCCGTCCATCTTTCCGTGATCCCACGAGACCATAGCTTCGTCCCAACAATGCGAGATGTCCGCGATCGACTGCTGGAAGCCTCGCGGACGAAGCGGAACGATACGCGAGCCCGCCTTACCGGTCGACCGCGTCTCGGCCCCCGGATAGCCCATGAACAGATTGTTGAAGCTGCGGTTTTCCTGGATGATGATGACGATGTGCTGGATGCACGTGTAGTTGGCGGCCGGACAGGGCGTTGGCCCGCTTGGAATCGGAGTGTGCGAGCCATGCGGCATCGTCGACGCGGTTCCCGAGCACCCGGTGACGATTGCACAGCCAAAGAGTAATACGAACAACGAACAGAGCAAAGCGCGCATGCTGTCCTCCCCTTTTTGAGGTCTTCGGCTTACTCAGCGATCAATTCGATGCGATTGCCGAAAGGATCGCCAACATAGCAGTGAGAGTGCCCGTCTTGCAGCGCCATGTCTTCGACGATTTCGTAACCGGCGTCTCTTATGCGTTTCACAAACGTTTCGTAGCGCAGTAGAACCGGCGGGCCGCGTCGTCACCACCAGCCGGCATGGCTAGCTGGACGTGATCGATTTCGGTGATCATGGTGCTTCGGGTACGAAGGCGGCGTCGCGGTTTTCGGGTTTCACGAAATAGCCGATTGCGGTGAAGACGAGGACGGCGGCAAACATGATTAGCGAGATGATGGCCATCGCGCGCCCGTAATCGGCGGTGCCGTTGGCCAACGGGAAGTTCTTCGTGGCGAAGTGGGCTTCCATTTGGGCGGCACCCGCGCTGATGAGGTTGCCGATCTGATACGTGAAACCGGGGAACGTGCCGCGTGAGCCGGCGGGAGAGAGTTCGTTGAGGTGCGCCGGAATGACGCCCCACGCCCCCTGCACCATGAACTGTATGGCGAACGCACCGATGGCAAGCGCGACCATCGTCTGACTGAACGCCCAAAGCGGCACGCATACGGCGCCGAGAAGCGCGGCGATCAATAGTGCCGGGCGCCGTCCGATGCGTTGCGAGAATGCACCGAATGCAATGCCGCCGGCGATCGCACCGAGCGCAGCAATTATCGATAACGACGACGTCATTCCGGTCGAAAAACCGTGCTGCACTTGCAGGAACGTCGCGTACAGGTCTTGCGTGCCGTGCGACATGAAGTTCATCGCCGCCATAAACAACACGGTGTAAATAAAGAGGGGAAGGTTGGCCGCGATTGATGCGCCTGCCCTTCTACTTCGCTCGCTCCGCTCGCTACGCTCAGGATGACAAAGCGGATCGCTACCCCTATTACGATGGGAGGCGAGCCAGGCGGGGGATTCGGGGACGTGGCTGCGGATGTAGAAGATGAGCAGCGCCGGCAGCGTGCCGACGACGAAGAGAATGCGCCATGCGTAGTGCGCCGCGCCGAACTGATCGGCGAAGTGGAAGACGATGAAATACGCGGCCGCCGCCAGCAAGTAGCCGACCATGTAGCCTTCTTGCAGCAATCCGCTAAAGAAGCCGCGCTTTTGCGGCGGGAGTGCTTCCATCGCCATCGCCGCGCCGAGCCCCCATTCGCCGCCCATGGCGACGCCGTAGAGCGCGCGCAGCACTAAGAAGATCGTGAAGTTCGGCGAGAACGCGGTCAGCAGCTCGATGACGGAATAAAATGCGATGTCGATCATCAACGGAGTGCGCCGGCCGTAACGATCGCCGATCCAGCCGAAAATCAGCGCGCCGAGTGGGCGGCATGCCAGCGTGAGCGTAATGGCGGCTGTGACTTCAACGATCCCGCTCTTGAAGTCGGCCGCGATCTTCGAGACAACAAAGGTCAGGAGAAAGAAATCGAACGCGTCGAGCGTCCAACCTAAGAAGCTCGCAATGAAGGTTCTGCGAGCTGCGGGCGATAGAGTGGAGTCGGTTTGCGACAGGCTCAACGTGGAACGGGTACTACGCCGCGTTTTGATGCGCCTGCCCGTCGACTTCGGCGCTTCGCGCCTACGCTCGGGATGACAACACAAAGAAGGCCGCGCGTTAGCGCGGCCAACCTTTTTGATGTTACGTCGGACTAGGCGATGGTCCGGGGGTGAATGTGGAGCTCGACGGTGAGCCCGACGCGGCGGGCGTGGGCGAGGGCGTAGCGGTTGCGTTCGGCGGATACGTCAATCCGTACATCGCCAGCAGCCAGATTTGTCCGCGCTTCACGGTAATCTTGGGCGTCGGGAAGTTGAAGTTGATGATCTGCCCGTTGCTAACGTACTTGGTGTACGATCCGAGGAACTGATCGATGCGCTTACCGCGCAGCACGCCTTCGTTATAAAGCTGGATCCAGAAGCCGCGGCTGGGAAGCTGTTGGCGCGGTATGACGTATTGCACCGACGCCAAGCCGTTGAGGTTGAAGTTCGAGTCGCTTTGCAGGCGAATCGCCACCAGCGGCGTGACGCTTAACGCACGCCGATCGGGATTGGTCATCGGCGGAGCGTCTTTGGGCATGGCCTCGACTTGCAGCGTTATCGTGCCGGGCGGCGTCGGTGACGGCGACGCTCCCGAGTCTGAATCGTCCTCGTCGTCGGATGACGAGCTCGGCGACGGTGAGGGCGAGGGCGTTGGTGTCGGCGTCGATTTCGCGGCCGTCGAACCCGGCGACGGTGACGGCGACGGCGGCGGAATGTTGAAGCTGAGCGTGCAGTTGAACTGCTGCATTTGCACCGAGATTTGCGGGCACTTCATGCCGCTGGGACCTTGGCCGACGGGATACTGCGCCTCGTTGGGCGCCAACGTCGACCCGGGCACCGTCAATGCCGGCTGACCGTTGGGACCGATCTCGGGACCTTGCATGTCACCGCCGGGACCCATGCCGCCCGGCGATGCGCCGAGTTGGCCCGGATTGCCGACCGGTGGGCCGACGTCGCCCGGCATGCCGCCGCCACCACTATCTAATCCGCCCTGGCACGCAGCGAGCGCTAAAGCAATAGCGGCAACCCCAAATGCAAAGTACGGCTTGCGCCGATGAAAGTTCATTACTTACCTTTTAGCCTCTATTGCTGCGTGCAGTTCCTCGGCAAAAGTGCCAACGGAGACCGTCCGTTTCTCCTCGGTGCCGCGCTCGTTGACGTTCACCGTCCCCTCCGCGGCCTCTTGTTTACCTACCACGAGAATGTAGGGAACTTTCTGAGTTTTCCAGTGCCGGATCTTATAACCGAGCTTTTCGTTGCTCGAATCGACGTCTACTCGGTAGCCCATGCCGTGCAAGCGAGCCGCCACCTCACGCGCGTATTCGACCTGATGCTCGGAGATCGGCGTGACGACGGCCTGGACAGGAGCAAGCCAAGCGGGGAACGCGCCGCCGAAGTGCTCGATGGCGATGCCGAAAAAGCGCTCCAACGAGCCCGCCAGTGCCCGGTGAATCATGACCGGCGGGTGATCGCCGCCGTCGCTGCCGCGATACTTGAGCTCGAACCGTTTGGGGAGCACGAAGTCGACCTGCACGGTGCCGAGCTGCCATTTCCGGCCGATCGCGTCACACAGGTTGATGTCGAGCTTGGGACCGTAGAACGCGCCGCCGCCCGGATCGGTGCCGTAGGGAAGATCGTAGCGCTCGAGCGCGCGCACGATCGCGTCTTCGGCGATCGGATCGGTTTGCGTGCGTAAGTGTTCTTCGCGCGTTGACAGCACGTATTCGAAGTCCGTGAAGTTGAACGCTTTCATCAGGCGCAGCGCTTCGTCGAGCGTTTGCTCGAACTCACCCTGCAGCTGGTCGGGCGCGCAAAATAGGTGGGCGTCGTCTTGCGTGAAGCCGCGAACGCGCGTGAGTCCGTGCAACACGCCGGAACGTTCGAAACGATAGACCGTACCGAATTCGGAAAACCGCAACGGCAAATCGCGATAGCTGCGCAGCCGGCTCTGATAGATGAGAATGTGCCCGGGACAGTTCATCGGCTTGAGACGGAAGCGTTGTTCCTCGACCTCGAGCGGTCCGAACATGTTCTGCGAATAGTTTTCGAGATGCCCTGAGATGTCGTAGAGCTTCTCGCTCACGACGTGCGGGGTGACGACCGGCTGATAGCCGCGCTCGCGCAGTCCCTGACGGATAAAGTCTTCGATGATTTCGCGGACGATGGCGCCTTTGGGATGCCAGAAGATCAACCCGCCGCCGGCGGCTTCCTCGACCGAGTAGAGGTCGAGCTCGACGCCGAGCTTGCGATGGTCGCGTTTTTGCGCCTCTTCGATTTGATGCAAGTACGCATCGAGCTCCGTTTGGTCGTACCAAGCGGTGCCGTAAATGCGTTGGAGCATTGGGTTGTGCTCGTCGCCGCGCCAGTAGGCGCCGGCGACCGACGTCAACTTGACCGCCCCGATCTCGCCGGTGCTGTGGGCGTGGCCGCCGCGGCAGAGGTCAGTGAACTCGCCGATCGTGTAGAGCGTAATTGGTTCGTCTTCCGGAATGGCGCGCGCGAGTTCTACTTTAAATTGGTTGCGTCCGAAAGCGGCGATCGCTTCTTCGCGCGTCACCTCGCGGCCGGTCATTGGGTAGTCGGCCTTGACGATCTCCCGCATGCGCGCCTCGAGCCGCTCGAGATCCTCGGGCGTGAACGGCTCGGCCCGGTCGAAATCGTAGTAGAACCCGTTCTCGATGGCCGGTCCAATGGTCGGCTTGGCATCGGGAAAGAGATCTTGGACGGCGTAGGCCAGCACGTGGGCGGCCGTATGGCGCAGCTCGGGCAGCGGCGTGTGCGCTTCAGTTTCGGGCATGGAACGTGGCGCTTTCGTGGTCTGGGCTGCGCCCGCCCTTCGCGCAGCAGAGTTTAAGGGGCTGCCTATGTCGCCTTAATCTGGCCTTAGCATTGGCTCGCCAGAATGGGGGTGGCTTCCCCTTTGTTACGCTTTTGCCTAATAGGAGATTTCATGCGCAAGACGCTGGCGCTAACGTTCGCGGCGCTCCTCGTTTCGGCTCTGCCGAGCCCCGCGGCGACGATGCTCACCGGTGCGGGCTCGACGTGGGACTTCCCGTTCTTCTCGAAGGCCTTCTTCGAGTACAGCAAGTCGCACGGCGACGTGCAGGTTAACTACCAGTCGATCGGAAGCGGCGGCGGCATCCAGCAGTTCACGCAGCGCACCGTCGATTTCGGTGCGACCGACGTTCCGATGAACCCCAAGGAAATCGCCGCGGCGGAAGCCGGCGGTAACGGCCCAGTGCTGCAAGTGCCCGTCGTGCTCGGCGGCGTCTCGGTCGCCTACAATCTTCCGGGCGTCAACTCGCTGAAGTTGACGCCGGCCGTGATCGCCGACATCTATCTCGGCAAGATCACCACCTGGAACGATCCCGCCATTGCCAAGCTCAACGCGGGCGAGAAGCTCCCGAGCCAGGCGATCGTCGTGGTGCACCGCTCGGACGGTTCGGGCACGACCTACACGTTTACGGACTATCTGAGCCACGTCTCGGCCGAATGGAAGGCCAAAGTCGGCACCGGCAAGAGCGTGACGTGGCCGGCCCCCAGCGCCGTCGGCGGTAAGGGCAACGAAGGCGTCGCGGGTCAGGTGACCAACAGCCCGGGCGCGATCGGTTACGTCGAGCTCGCCTACGTCGTGCAGAATCACATGCCGGCAGCCACGCTCCAGAACGCCGCCGGTAAGTGGATTGCCGATGCTCCCAACGGCGTGCGCGCCGCTGCGGCTACGCGCCCGGACGTTTCGCCGACCGAGTTCTCGATCGTCGATACGAAGTGCGCGACGTGCTATCCGATCGCCGGATACAGCTGGGTGGTGCTTTATAGCAACCCGGCCGACAAAGCCCGTGCGAAGACGCTCCAGGAGCTCTTCCGCTGGGTGTCGAGCCCCGACGGTCAAAAGATCGCGGCGTCGCTCGACTATGTGCCTTTGCCGGAAAACGTCCAAGCGTTGGCGTCGAAGACGCTGGCGCAAATGCACGTCTAGCAATCGCACGTCAACTTCGCTAAGGAACGACAGGTGAGGGACGCCCGGATACTGTATTCAGGCGTCCTTCGCCCCACTCAGGATTGACAGCGTAATCATATGCAGCGAGTGAGCAAGGGACGCAACTACAGCACTATCGCCGCGATCGATCGGCTGTTCCTCATAGCCATCTACGCGGCAGTCGGGCTGTTCGTGCTGCTCGTCACGCTGCTCTTCGCGTCGCTCGTCAAAGGCTCGTGGCCGTCACTGGTCAAGTTTGGGCTCGCTTTCCTGTGGACGTCGCAGTGGAATCCGGTGACCGAAACGTTCGGCGCGCTCCCGCTGATTTTCGGCACCGTCGTGAGCTCGCTCATCGCCATCGTGCTCGCCGGCGTCGTCGGCATTTTGGCAGCGGCGTATTTGGCGGAGTTCGCTCCCCGCTGGCTCGCGCGTCCGCTCAGTTTCGTGATCGAACTGCTCGCTGCGGTACCCAGCGTGGTCTTTGGATTGTGGGGCCTCTTCGTGCTCGCACCGTTCGTGCGCACGGCACTCGGGCCGTTCTTGCAACACACGCTCGGCTTCTTGCCGATTTTCTCCGGACCGATTCTCAACGGCACGGGCATGTTGACCGCCGGTCTGATTTTAGCGCTTATGATTTTACCGACCGTGACCGCGATTAGCCGCGAGGTGATCGTCGCGATCGCGCAGGATCTCCGCGAAGCCTCGATGTCGCTGGGCGCGACGCGGTGGGAGACGGTCGCGCGCATCGTCTTGCCGGCAGCACGCGTCGGAATCTTCGGTGCGATCGTGCTCGCGCTCGGACGCGCGATCGGCGAAACGATCGCGACGACGATGGTCATTGGCAATCGCCCTGAGATCGCCGTGTCGCTCTTCGCACCGTCGTACACGCTGGCCAGCGTGATCGCCAACGAGTTTACCGAAGCCAATGGAAACTTGTACATCGGGGCGTTGCTCGAGTTAGGCTTATTGCTCTTTATCGTGAGCTTCATCATCAACGGCGCGGCACGGCTGCTGCTGTTTGCGGTGCTGAAAGGCGAACGGACATGATGGCGGTCGCCGAACAGCCGCCGTTCGAACGCAAATCGCACAAGTTAGCGTTTCGGCACGCGCTCAGCTTCATGGGCACCGCGATGACCGCCGTGTGCGCGTCGATTGGCGCCGCGTGCTTGATCATTATTTTGGGTTACGTCGCCGTTCAAGGTGCGGGTGCGGTGAACTGGTCGTTCCTGACGCAGTTGCCGGCGCCGGTGGGCGAGCCGGGCGGCGGCGTTGCCAACGGCATCATCGGCAGCCTCATTACGGTCGGCTTGGCGACGGTTATTGCGACGCCGCTCGGCTTGCTGTGCGGGCTGTTCCTGGCGCTCTTCGGGCGCGGCTGGTTCCCCGAGGTCGTGCGATTCTTATCGGACGTGCTTTCGGGTATTCCGAGCATCGCCATCGGCTTGTTCGCGTACATTCTGCTCGTCGCGCCGTTCCGGCACTTCTCGGCGATCGCGGCGTCGTTTGCTTTTGCCCTGTTGATGTTGCCGATTATCTTGCGCACGTCCGAGGAAGCGATTCGCTCGGTTCCGCGTACGATTCGCGAAGGTGCGCTAGCGCTGGGTCTGTCGGAAGTTGTGACGACCTTGCGCATCGTCGTTCCGGCCGCGCGTACGGCGATCATCACGGGTTTGCTGCTCTCGATCGCACGCGTCACCGGCGAAACGGCACCGCTGCTGTTCACCGCGTTCGGCAGCCCGTTCTGGGAAGCCAATCCGGCCAACCCGATGGCGCAGCTTCCGCTGCAAGTCTTCAACTACGCGATCTCGCCGTACCAGAGCTGGCATCAACAGGCCTGGGGCGGTGCGCTCGTCTTGATTTTGGCGGTGCTAATTCTGAACATCTCCGCGCGTCTCGTGCTCACGGCACGGTGGCGCCGATGAACGCGACGGCAGTCGAGGCTCCGCTCGAGGTCAAGAACCTCTCGGCGTATTACAACAACGACCGCTTAGCGGTCGCTAACGTTTCCATGCGCTTCGCGCATCGCGCCGTAACGGCGCTGATGGGTCCGTCGGGCTGCGGAAAGACGACCTTGCTGCGCTGCCTCAATCGCATTCATGAGATTCTGCCGGGCGCGCGGGCCGAGGGCGAAGTCCTGCTCGACGGCGAGAACGTCTACGAAGGCGAGATCAGCGTGACCGAGCTGCGCCGGCGCGTCGGCATGGTGTTTCAGCGGGCCAATCCGTTTCCGACGATGTCGATTCTCGGTAACGTCGTTTCGGGGCTGAGCAGTTCGGTTTCCAAAGCCGACAAAACGGTGCTGGCCGAAAAGGCGCTGCGTTCGGCGGTGCTGTGGGACGAGGTCAAAGACAAGCTCAGTCATCCGGCGACCACGTTATCGGGCGGCCAGCAGCAGCGGTTGTGCATCGCGCGGGCGCTTGCCGTTGAACCGGAAGTATTATTGATGGACGAGCCGACGTCGGCGCTCGATCCGATCTCGACGCTCAGCGTCGAAGAACTGATGACCAAGCTCGCGCACGAATACACGATCGTCGTCGTGACGCACAATATGCAGCAAGCGGCCCGAGTGTCGAATTACGCGGCGTTCATGCTGGCCGACGAAACCCGGGCGGGGAAGCTGATCGAGATGGACGAGACGTCGAAGATGTTTACCAAGCCGTCCGATCGCCGAACCGAGGACTATATTACCGGCCGCTTCGGCTGATCTTTCTCTGGCGGAGATACCATCCCCATGGCCGAAAGGGCCATGTCCATTTGCTTTTAGAGGAGGCTCCAATCGTGTTTGAAGGCCGAGTCGCAGTGGTTACAGGCGGAACGCGGGGCATCGGCGCCGCGATCACCAAGATGCTCGTGGAAAACGGCGCATCGGTGGCTGCGGGCTACAGTAAAGGCAAAGAGAGCGCCGAGAAGTTCAAGACCGACATGGAGTCAAAGGGCGCCAAGATTTCCGTTCACCAAGGGCAGATCGACCACGTTGACGACTGCAATCGCGTGGTGAAGGAAGTGATGGATCACTTCGGTCGCATCGACTACCTGGTGAACAACGCCGGTATCACGATCGACAAGACGGTGCGCAAGATGACGAGCGACGACTGGCGCCACGTGCTCGACGTAAATCTTTCGGGCGCGTTCAATATGACCAAAGCCGTGCTCGAGCACATGATCGAGCGTGGGTCGGGCCGTATCGTCAACATCAGCTCGGTCATCGGCGAGACCGGTAACATCGGACAGGCGAACTACGCCGCATCGAAAGCGGGTTTGTTCGGCTTCTCGAAGAGTCTTGCGCTCGAGATGGCGCAGCGCGGCATCACCGTCAACACCGTCGCACCAGGATTCATCGAAACCGAAATGGTTGCTGCGATTCCGGCCGCCGCACTGGAAAAAGTCGTGGAGAAGATTCCGATGCGCCGCTTGGGACAACCGGGAGAAGTCGCGCGCGTCGTGCGATTCTTGCTTGAAGACGACGCCAGCTACATCACCGGCGCCGCCTTCCACGTCAACGGCGGCTTGGATATGTAGCGTGCTCAAGCATGTTGCGCCGGTCTTTCATGTCGCCGACTTGCAGCGATCGATTGTATTCTACCAAGACCGGCTGGGGTTTGAAGTCAATTTCAAATATGGCGACTTCTACGCAGGACTCGTGCGCTATGGATGCCACCTGCATCTTCGTCTGGCCGACGAGCAACGCGAGCGCGTTGCGGTCGAACCCGATGAGAACGTCGATGCGTGCTTCACGGTCAGTGACGCATCGGCTCTTGCTTCGGAGTTCTCAAAGGCGGATGTGCGGTTTGCGATTCCACTCCGGGAGATGCCGTACGGCACGGAGTTTTACGTTAGTGATCCCGACGGAAACGTGCTCGTGTTCCTGCAGGCTGGCTGAAGCACGCGGTGCTTGGCCGAACCAAGCTGGCGCTTGAAAGAGGTAAACCGAACACGTGTTGGGTAAATCTAGCACGTGAACAATTTACCACTTCAGGACCGCGTCGGCATCGTGACCGGCGGCTCGCGCGGAATCGGCGGGGCCATCAGCCGGCTGCTCGCCGAAGACGGGGCAACCGTCGCCGTGCTCGGATTGCCGGTTGACCGGGAGCGCACCGAGAAGCTGCGCACCCACCTCAACGGAAGCGCATCGCGCGTCCACTTTTACGAAGGCAACGTCGGGGAGTTCGACCAGTGTCAAGCGGCAGTGGCGAACATTCTTAAAGAACACGGACGGATCGACTATCTGATTAACAACGCGGGAATCACCCGCGATCACACCGTCCGCAAGATGACGGTCGACGAATGGCAAGCGGTTCTGCAAATCAATCTTTCAGGGCCGTTTTTTATGACCAAAGCCGTGCTCGATACAATGGTCGATCAAAGCTTCGGCCGTATCGTCAACATCAGCTCGGTGGTGGGCCAGAGCGGCAACTTCGGCCAGGCCAACTACGCGTCGGCCAAAGCCGGCCTGATCGGCCTGACCAAGACGGTCGCGCTGGAAGTCGCCAAACGCGGCGTCACGGTCAACGCGATCGCGCCGGGGTTCATCGAGACCGAGATGACCAAGGCGATGCCCAGCGAGGCGATCGAGATGGCCATCGAACAGACGCCCAAGCGGCGCCTGGGCCAACCCCTGGAAGTGGCCCGCGTGGTGCGGTTCCTCGTTGACGACAACTCGGGCTATATTACCGGCTCAGTTTACAACGTCAACGGCGGATGGTACATGTGAGATTATGTACGACCACAAGAACGGGTCGCCGCTAGGCGTCATGTCTCCCGACGATTTTAGTTACGGCATCGACGTGACGGGCCTCGATCCGGCGTCGCTCAACGACGCGGTGCGCGCGGTCATCGCCGATGCGATGGCCGATCCGCTGCGCATGACGACGTGGATGTCCACCTTCGCGATGGCCCAACAGAATGTCGGATTGAACATGATGCGGCGGCTGAGCGGACAAGAACCGCTCGCACCGCTCGGCTCGTCGGACGGTGACAAGCGTTTTTCCGATCCCGAATGGACGAGCAATCCGATGCTCGCCGGCATTGTCGAGGATTATCGCGTGCGCACGCAGGCTGCCCTGCAGCTCGTCGATTCGGCGCGCCTGCCCGAAGCAACGCGGCGCAAAGCGCGCTTTGCGATGCAGTTGATGTGCGACGCTTTCGCGCCCAGCAATCTGCCGTGGCTCAATCCCGGCGTCGTCAAAGAGGCGATGGATTCGCAGGGCATGAGCCTGGTCAAGGGCATGCAAAACTTCGTCGACGACGTGCAAAACAACGGCGGGTATCCGCGCCAAGTCGACAAGAGCGGCTTCGAGCTCGGTAAGAACATCGGTGCCACACCAGGGCGCGTGGTGATGCGCAACGAGCTGATCGAGCTGATCGCCTACGATCCGCAGACGCCGCAAGTGCACGAGATTCCGTTGCTGTGTTCGCCGCCGTGGATCAACAAGTACTACATCATGGATCTGGCGCCGGGCCGATCGTTCGTAGAGTGGGCCGTTCAACACGGCCATCAGACGTTCATGATCAGCTATCGTAATCCCGACGCGTCGATGTCGAACCTCAAGATGGACGACTACTTGCGTTCGGGCGTGCTGGCCGCACTCGATGCGGTCCAAGAGATTACCGGCGCAAAGAAAGTCAACATGGCGTCGCTCTGCTTGGGCGGCACCTTGACCGGCATTGCGCTGGCATACCTGGCCAAGCACGGTCAGGGCGATCGCGTCAACAGCGCGACGATGACCAACACCTTGCTCGACTTCAGCATTCCGGGCGATCTCGGCGTGTTTACCGATGAAGACACGATCACGCGGCTCGAGCAGCGCATGCGTGAGAAGGGCTATCTGGATTCCAACGAGATGGCCAAGACGTTTGACTGGATGCGCTCGCACGATTTGATCTGGAGCTACGTCGTCAACAGCTGGTATAAGGGCAAGAATCCGCCGGCGTTCGACATTCTGGCGTGGAACAGCGACTCGACGCGCATGCCGGTGGAGATGCACTCGCAGTATCTGCGGGCGTGCTACCTGCATAACGCGATCGTCAAGCCGGGCGAGTTCGTGATTGACGATACGCCGATCGACCTCGGGCAGATTCAGACGCCGCTCTACGTGCTGGGCGCCGAGAACGATCACATCGCGCCGTGGCGCGCGACGTATCTCACGACGCAGCATGTCGGCGGCGAATCGAAGTACACGCTGACCAACTCCGGGCATATCGCCGGCATCGTCAATCCGCCGGGCGGGAAGAAGACCTGGCACTTTACGCGGGAAAAGGCTAACCGCGGCGAGAGCGCCGACGCGTGGCTCGAAGGCGCCGACAAGCATCAGGGCAGCTGGTGGGAAGATTGGGCCTGGTGGATCGGGCCGCGGGCTGGTGCGATGCATGCGCCGTATACGTTGCCGCAAGGCGAACCGGCGCCAGGGCGCTACGTGAAGAACGAAAGCGGGCCACTGTTCGGCGTTGCGACCGGAGCGGCGAAGTGACGGACAACGAGCGCAACAACGGCCCATGGAGCAGCTTGGGTGCGTTCATTCGCGGGCAGCGCGAGCTTGCGAATCTGTCGATGCGCCAGCTCGCCGAGATCGCGAAGATTTCGAACCCGTATCTGAGTCAGGTCGAGCGCGGGTTGTATAAGCCGTCAGCGGACGTGTTGAAGCAGATCGCCAACGCTTTACAGATCTCAGCCGAGACGATGTACACGCAAGCCGGCTTGTTGGACGACTCCACTAAGGACGATCATCATGGCGTGGAGCACGCGATTAAGTTGGATCCGCGGCTCTCGGTGGATCAAAAAGAAGCGATAATTCGGATCTACCGGAGTTTTGTCGCCGGGGGCGGCTAGCGGCTCGACTCCCGTAACCGGGTCTCAATTCGAGATCCGCCCGTGGGCTTTTTCGCCGAGATGGCCCTCACGTTATGGCTGCTGGTGCACGGCGTTCACGGGCCGTTGCGCGCGCCGCGCGTGAATTCGCGCGCCTTCAGCCGGTAACGCAGATCGTGCGTAACGGTGGCGGCGGTCTTATAGACCAGCGCCGCAGCCCGCGGGTACACGTCTTGCACGTCGGAAGATGACAGTGTGAACAGCGCTTCTCCGATCGCTTCGCGCGCACGTAGGTCGCGGCCGCGACGCATGTGGCAGTTGGCGAGCAGCACGAGCGAGCGCAGGTAGCACCACCGGTGGAAGCGCTTGCGCGACTCGGCAGCCACTAGCGAAGCCATTTCGCTTGCATGTTGATAATCGTGCTTGCGGAACAGCGCCATGCTCGCTGAGAGCGGCGCGGCAATCCCGAAATATCCGCTAGGCGCCAAATACTCCACGGGTTTGGCTGAAAGCCTCAGAGCAACGTCAGGATCGCCGCTCTGGCCTTCGACGAGAGCGAGCTGCAACTCTGTAACGCGCTTTCGGTGTTTGTTGCCGGCAAGTTCGTACGAATCGATGGAGCGACGTATGAATTGGCGGGCACTTTTCAGATCGTAACGCAGTAGCCGGTACCAGGAAAGGCGCAGGTAGGTGAGCGCCACGAGTCCAGGCTCCCTGAGGCGAATGGCCGCATTGAGGTACTCGCGAAGGCGTCGTTCGCCGTCTTCTGCGGCTCCAAAGTTGGCAACGGTAGTTTCGACGTTCAGGTGAAGCTGGGTGCTCTCGATCGGCCCCGCAGCAAGTAACGCTTGACGTGCACGCTCGTACAACGTGAGCTCGGCACGCTGTTCGCCAAAAATGTTGTGCCACTCTGCGACGGAGATGCACTGCGCGGCGTAGGTTTCAGCCGCAACGGGGTCGCACAGCGGCATCGAACCGTTCATTTTCAGAAGGGCACGTTCGGCCAGACCAAGGGCCTCGCGCTCGCGGCCGCCGAGAAAAAGCCGTCTGGCCTCGAGCATTGCAATACATTCGCGCTCGAACGCTACCGAGGCATCGTCGCCGAGCTCCGAAAGGGCATGGCGAGCGGCGTTCATCGTTGCATCGGCAGCCCGGTGATCTTCTGCGTCGAGAAACGCATCCGCGGCCCGAAACCAGGCGAAAATGCGCTGCGCCGGCTTTTCGGTGGCGTCCCCAAGCGCACGCAGGAGGGCTCCGGCGCCAGCGGGGTTGCCGATTCGGCGCATCATCTCGCAATAGTCGTACTCGTGCCGGTACGCGTCGACCACGCAGGCCGATTGTCGCGCAGAAGCAGCGAGTTGCGCTTGGAGTAGCGGTCTTAGGCGCTTGCATCCAAGATTGCGGTCGCGGAACATCTGCCGTTCGGAAATGCCCAGGTCGGAAGCGACGGCATGACGCGATTCGCCGCGGACGTCGTACCTGAGAAGGATCGAATAGCAGCGGCGCGCGGTGTCACGCTCCGACTCCGAACTCAGGGTGAGCAGCTCGCCAAGGGCGCGATCGACGGCGGCTCTTATCACTGCGAGTACTTGGTGACGAGAGCGCCCGTTCGAGACGTCCAGCAGGTGCGCGACGAGCGGATTGTTGTGAAGCGCGTCGGCATCACCAAGATTCGCCAGCAAGTGACGCGTCGCGCCCTCGGTAGTTTCGGCGACGTGACGGCGATACCTCATAGGAGCCCTTGGGGTTCCATTCTATGAATCCCGATCCTGTGATGGCCTGGCAATCCCTTGGTTGCCTCGCGTCATAACTTCGTCATAACTCTGTGCGCGCCGGTTGCGTGTAAACATCGTTTCCGTGATGTAATGCAAATGTTTGCAAATCGGAGGAACTCTAATGTCCAGAACCTTGGCAGTTTTGATCGCGGCTATGGCCGGCGGTGCAGCCGTTCTCCTCAGCGGCTGCACGGCCGGCAGTTCTCAGGGAGACGCCGAAACGATTCCCGTCGCGCGCCCTATGGCGCAGTTGAGCGGGCGAAAGGCAATCCCTAAAGATCTGTTTATCGCCAACTATACGTCTTCAACGGCCGACGGCGTACAAGTTTACGGGAACCGTCACTATCGGCAGCGCCGAACGATCACCAACGGTATCAAGGGGGCTCAAGGGCTCTGGATCGATACGTCCGGAAACCTCTACGTTGCCAACTCGGACACGGCGAACGTCACGGAGTACGCACCGGGCGGGACTTCGCCGATGTGTACCTATTCAAAGAAGCTCGGCGGCCCGACCACCGAGACCACCGATAGCGCCGGGAACGTCTACGTCGTCGACTTCAACCACTTTAAGGTCCCTGGCTACATCGACGAATATCGGCAGTGCGGCAACTCGGTCGTGAAGCGTTATTCGATTATAACGCCGCCGACGGGTGTAGCAATCGATTCCAAAGGCGACATCTTCGTGGCGTATATTACGGTCGCCGGGGGTGCATTCGAGGAGTTCAAGAAGGGCGAAAAGACGCCAACCGAACTAAACGCTCGAATCGGCTCGCCGGCGGGCCTGTTGATCGATGGTAAAGGCAACCTCATTGCCGACGACCAGCGCGGAAACATTGACGTGATCCCTCCCCCCTACAAGAAGGTGAACACCTTGGTTTCAGGGCTCTACAACCCGTTCCGCGCGGCGCTCAACAAAGACCAAACGCTCCTTTATAACGTCGACTCCGGCGAAGGTACGGTATCGGTCTATCAATATCCGTCGGGAAAACTCGTCAAGGTGCTCGGCACCGCGGAAGGCGTGACGAATCCTAGCGGTGTCGCGATCTCGCCGAACGCGGTATTCTAGGGCGGCCGGTGAAGAGTTTCGCTGGGCCAATGGCCGCCATTATCTGCTGCGCGATCGTATCCGGCTGTGCAGGTTCGAGAGTGATCCCTGCAACTGCCGTCGCCGACCAGAGTCGTTTTGCCGCCGAGCCGTTTCAGGAAGCGCCAAGATCTATCGCGGCCGTGCCGGCTTTTCACGGTATCCACCTTACCGATCTTGGTGCGGCGCCCTCGTCGGCCACTCTGAAGCTTGCGATCACGTTGCGCTATCGGAATGAGGCTCGGCTGGACGACCTTATCCGAAGCCAGATCACTCCGGGTTCTGGGCAGTTCCACCGCTGGCTCTCAAATGCCCAGTTCAAAGCGGCGTTCGCACCGAGCGCCCGCGACTATAAATCAGTTTTAAATACCATGACGCGCTCGGGTTTAACGATCGATCGGACTTACGACAATCGCACGGTAATCGATGTGACGGGGAGCGTTGCCGCGATCGATCGATTGTTTCGAACGTCGATACACCGCGTGAGTCAACGCGGTCACGCTGAGCAATTTATAAACGTGCGACCGGCGCGCGCACCCGAAGCCCTCAAAAGCGTGATTCTTAGCGTCGACGGGCTGAACACGACGGACGAACTTCGACCGGAGTACGTGCTGCCGACACATGCGAGCGAGCCGCTTCCCCAAACGCACGGCGGCCGTTCCGGGTTGTTCGGGCCCGTGAGCAAGCAGACTGGAATGGCCGGCTATGCGCCGCGAGCATTTTGGCGAGCATATGACCTTCCAATCAACCACCGAAGCCCATCAGGGAAGCGTTATGACGGCAGTGGCAGGACGTCGGGCATACTTATAAACGGTGATCCGTCGGCGAGCGATATTGGCGCGTTTCTGCGCTATTTTGGTATCGCGCGCAACGGACCACCGACTAAGGTCGTGTTAGTTGATACCAAAGTCCCGCCGCAAGCGACCGTTGAATCGGTGCTCGATGCTGAAACGATCCTCGGAAATGCGCCGGGCACCGCACTGTACATCTACGAGGTGCCGAAACTGTCGTACGCGCCCGTGACCGACGCGTACAACCAGGTCGTCTCGGACAATGCCGTCGACACGCTAAACTCGAGCTTCGGGGTCTACGAGCAAGACGCCGGCAACGCGCCTTTGACATGGAATGAAATAGCAAAGCAAGGTGCGGCAAAGGGAATAACGTTTCACGCGGCTAGCGGAGATTTTAGCGGCCTGGTAGCGCCAAGCGCGCCTGCGGATTGTCCATACTTCGTTTCCGTCGGCGGGACGTCGCTTTCCATCGGGGCGCGAGGCACGTGGGCCTACGAAACCGGCTGGTCGGGCACAGGCGGAGGCGTCTCTGGCCTCTTCGCACAGCCGCCATGGCAACGCAACGTGGCCGGCACGATCGATCGGGGTCGGAACTCGCCCGACGTTTCTTTTGATGGAGACCCTGCGTCCGGAACGGCATTATATATCTTCGGCACCTGGAACTCCACCGCCAATCCGGTCGGCGGAACCTCGCTATCGTCACCGATATTCGGCGCTCTGATAACGGAGCTCGACCAGATGAATAACGGACGCTTAGGCCTGCCGTCCGCCAAAATCTACTCGATTTGGAAGAGGCGAGGTTACGGTACAATCGAGAAGCCCCTGTTTCACGACATTACCCAAGGCTGCTCGGGAATCTACTGCGCTGGTCGAGGCTACGACTTAGTTACTGGAATAGGATCGATCGACGGAACGAACTTATCTCGTTTCCTTTAAGCCCGGTAACCCTCCGACCTTGTCACGTGCGATAGGCGTCTCTGGCTAAAAACTCAATTTCGCGACCGCGTCGCTGGTATCTTCAATAATCCAGAGGTATCGAGGCAGGCTGCCGCCGCACTGAGCGAGACTTAAGCTCGCGATGCCGTCCGGGCCCGCGTTGGGCGTTGGGAGGGCAAACTCCGTAATCTTACCGTTTCTTCCAATGCTGCCGATTTTGTCGGCCTTGAACTCCGTAAACCACAACCTCCGATCGGAGGCCAATGCAATATTGCGCGCGCCGGCGTGAGGCGTTGGAATCGAATATTGCGTGAGCGCTCCGTCCGTCGTCATTCGCGCTATCTTGTTTATGCCGCTTTCAACGATCCAAAGACGGCCATCGTCGCCCGACGCTATCCCGGAAGCGGTTCCAGAGCTGCTGATGCTGCCGACTGGAAGTGCGAATCGCTGGAGTATCGCTCCATTGGTGGCGATTCGTGCAACGCTCGATTCACCGCTCGTGCTGACTTCTGTAAGGTAGAGCTTCCCGTCGGGGCCTGCTGCGATGGAGTTCGGCACGTAGCTGCCGAGCGGATACGCCTGCGGGCCGCTACCGGGCCCGCTGCCGGCTGCGACCAGATTACAGCCGACCGCGCCGGCGCCGCAGTATGCAAACCAAAGCCGGCCGTCGCCTCCGACAGCGATGTTGCCTACGGGTTTGGTCGCATAGCCGCTGATAACGAGCGCTCCTCCATTTTCGATGATGCCGGAGCCGTTCATAAAGACCACGCCGGTACCTAACTGACCGTATGCCGCGATCTGCGTCGTGAACCAAACCGTGTCGTCTCCGCGATACGCGGCCGAACCTGTTGCGGTGCAAGTAGCGAACCCACACACGCCAGTGGGAACGGGTGCGGCGGTAGCGGAACCCGCGGCCGTAACATGCAGGAGAGCGGAACCCGCGCCGAGCCAAAGGCTGCCGTCCGGTGTCATTGCGCCATTGCCGGCGGCATTGGGCGCGACGCCGGACAGAGAATATTCCGTAATAGTAACGTGCGGGCTCGCTCGGTGGCCCACGGACCGCAATGGACGTGCCACACTCCCCGCCGCAGGCAACGGAGCGATGTTTTGCTGACCGCCGCCGCACGCGACTAGCGAAAGAAGAACGAACGTTGAAATGCACGCGATCGACAGGGCCCGCGTAAAACTCATGAGCACCTCCGCGGCTCATGATAAACGCAAGGTGCTCGCGACGACTACGAGCGACCGGATGCCTTTTTCGATTAGCGAGCGTCGACGTCCATCATCGTCGATACGTCCAACGGCGTGAGCGAACCCGGTGCGAAACGCTCGACGCGTGCTGTCATGGCGTAACCGTCAACGGGAATATTCAGCGCAATCATCGGCAGGTCTCGGGCTAAAATCTCGGCAGCGCGCTGCATCGAAGCCTTGCTGCGCGCGAGATCGTAGCTCGCGGCGTACGCGGCCATTGCTCGATCGAGGCTCGCGTCGCAGAAGCGATCGATATTCTGTCCAGCCGGGGGAAACTGATTGCAGGCGAGCAAGTTTGAAAGGTCGCCGCTGCTCGGAAACGTCCACGTGACGAACGTTGCATCCCAATTGCCGGAAAGCAGCTCACCACCGGCCGCATACGTATCCCAAAAACGCGCACTCGCCACCGCTTTCGTCCGTAACTCGATGCCGGCGTCGTGCAGCATCGCGCGCACGTACTCGACGGTGCCGCTTTGCGTCGTGCTCTGCGCATCGTATGAGACGGCGAGCGACAATCGCGTGCCGCTCTTCGCGCGAATACCGTCGGTCTGCACGCGCCAACCGGCACGATCGAGCAGCGCCCGCGCGCCGGCGGGATCGTAGCGAACGAGCGGAATCGAAGGAGTGATCGGCAGGCCGGGCGGCACGATAGACTCCTGTATCGAACCGAAGCCGCGGCGGATCTTGCGCAGCAACGCGCCGCGATCGATCGCCATTTCGACGGCTCGGCGAATGCGAACGTCGGCAACGATTGGGTGGCGTACGTTAAAGGCGAGCACGGCAAACTCCATCGACGGCTGCCTCAGCACGCGCACGCCCTGCATCAAAGATAGGCGCGCGAGCGACGCGGGCCCAGGGCCGATGAAGAGATCGAGCGCGTGCGTCTGCAGCATCGTTATCGCGGTCGAGTCGTCGCCCACCACGAGAAATTCGATGCGCGCCAACTTCGGCCGGCCGCGCCAATAGTACGGATTTGCTTCGAGCTCGATCCGGTCGCCGCGCACCCACTTCATAAAGCGGAACGGTCCGATCCCAACCGGCAGGGCGTTATACGGCGCTTGGTTCATCGTCGAATAGGCAGCTAGCACGTGCTTAGGCAGAATGCACGGATTTGCGCCGGCGCTCCCAAAGAGCGTCGGAATGAACCCCGCGTAGGGATGGCGCAGCCGAAACACCACCGTGAAACGATTCGGCTCCTCGACGTTCGTCACGAGGGTTTTGAAGTCGGAGTACGCTAGCGCGTTATTGGCGGGATTCAGAACGGCCTTGACGGTGTAGACGACGTCGTCGGCGCTAAAGGGGACGCCGTCGGACCAGCGCACGCCTCGCCGCAGATGCCAGACGATCGTCTTCCCGTCGGCGCTGATGCCGCGGTTGGCCTTCGACGGTAAAACCGTCGCGAGCTCCGGGATCGGTTTATTGTTCCGATCGTACCGAACGAGATAAGCGCTCGTTAGCTGGCTTAGCAAGCTAACGGTGTAGTCGGCCGACAGATGCCGGTTCAGCGTTGAGACGTCGCCTTCGGCCGTCGTTACGCGCAACACGTGCGCAGAGACTGCCGGCCCCGCGCCGATAACCGGAAGTGGTTGCGACGCCAGCGTTAGTGCGAGCCCTATCCCAAGGCCCGATAAGATCTGCTTTACCATTCTGTTACCGTAGTTGCATTTAATGTTTACAGAGGGTGCGTGCGATACGTAGCGCTCCTGTTGGAGCAAGCATTACCATGGTAGCTCAGCGTTAACATCTGGCCAAGGGGCGTTCGAATTTTGGACGGTCGGAGATGAAACGGATTTACGGCTTCGGCGCGCTTGTAGCGGTGGTACTTTCCATTTGCGCCTGCTCTTCCTCGAGCAGGCCCATCGGCATCGTCCCCGTGGCGCCGAATGACGTGATCGGGGGCGGCCACAACAAGCTGCTCATTCGGCTCGGAGACGTCGCTTTACCGAGCGGCGTGAACCTGACGCAGGTCAATTTGGGAATCGTTGCGATCTATCTGACCGATGCGTCGGGCCGGCGCGTGAACGTGGCGCAGTACAGCTCGCCGCAGGTCGTTAACGTGCTGCAATACCAAAACGGCAGTACGTTCCCGCTCGCTTCAGCGTCGGTGCCCACGACGACCTACTCGTCGATGACGCTCGTCATCGATACGCCATCGAGCTCGGTGTTAACCGCCAGCGGAATGAAGACCCGCCTCGTATTCCGCACCCTTGCGGATCAGAGTTCCGCGGGCTTCGGGATAACAACGACCACCGCAACGGCCTCATCGTCGTCGTTGTCGGCGGTTGCGATTACCTTCCGCCACGGCTTCGCGGTAGCTCAGTCGGGGCAGCCGAGTCTCGACGTGGACTTCAACGCATTCGAATCGCTCCTTCCGGTGCCGTATGCGAGCGCTGTGTGGACGGCGCGCGCCAGCTTGAGCGTCGCGCAGGCGGGGCTCGAAGGCGCCATCACCGGTCAAGTCGTCAATTCTAGCGATCGTGGCGTCCAAAACGCCGTGGTCGTAGCGACCGACACAAGCGGGAAAGCCGTCGCTTCGTCGTTTACCAATTCGTACGGCGCCTTTTTGCTGCATACGCTTGCCAGGGGCTCGTATAAGCTGACCGTCTACAATAAATATACGACTGCCGCCGGATGGCACATCGCTGCATCCGGCAACACGAAGGCGAATACCAGCTTCGTCGTGCCGGCGAGCGTGCAAGTGGTTCCCGGCCAAACCATCTTCGTAGAAACGATTGCGGATTAACGGAGTCTTCGAACGTGGCCAAGGGCAGGCGCCGATGACGGATCGGCTTTCGACGGACCAGTTAACGCAGGCCAAAGCGCTGCGTCAAGCCGGGCAATACTCGCAGGCCTTGCGTCAACTCGAGGGCTGCCAAGATTGGCCGGCGCCCGACAATGCGCGCGGCACACTGCTCAAGGCGCAGATCCTCGTGCGTCCGGAGCCCGCGCGGACCCTCGAGCTCCTCGCAGCGACGCAAGACCTCTTCGAGACTCCTGAAGACCGGTTTGGCTACTACGTCGCCTCGGGGCGTGCATACACCTACGTTCGCAACTTCGAAGCGGCCGCGGAAATGGCGCAGCGAGCACAAGCGCTGGCCGACCGCGTCGAGCCCGCCGCGCGATGCTGGCTGTGGTATCAGCGCGCGCAGCTCCGTCTAGTGCAGCAGCAGTTCGATCCTAAGGACGCCGACGTCGAGCAGCTGCTCGCGCAGAGCGATCCCAACGGCATGTTCCTCGGACGCATGATTCGCGCGTACATGCACGCGGGCGTGGCGGACTACGTCGCTCAGAGTGCCGATTTGCAGGCCGCGGTGCAGATCGCTACGACGCATCCGGGTAGGTGCGATTTAGCGCTGCTCGCCCTGCAGGTGCACGCGCTCTTGCGCTTGGGCCTGGAAACCGGAGACGTCACCGGGATGCAGGCCGGCTCCGACGGCTTTGCGTGGATACCGTGGACCGACGATCTGCAAACCGATCGGTTCTTGTGCTTGCGCGCTTTAGGCTGGAGCGCATTTTTACGCGGCGAGCCGGCCCAGGCGCAATGGCTCTTCAAAGACTCCAAGGCGTGCGCTACGAACGATGCGTGGCGCGTCATGGCACACGTCGACCGCGCCTATGTCGCGCGAATGAACGGCAACGAACCGTGGGCGACCGAAGAGCTCGCGGCGGCACACGCGATAGCTCGCACCGTCGATTGGGCCGACTTCCGCGGCGAAGAACGGCAAGCGCTGGTCATGCTCGCCACGCTTTTCGCGCCGACCGATATGGCGCGCGCCCAGCACTACGTGTCGCTCTATATGCAACTTGGAAAAGAGGGGATCAGCCCGAACGTCGCCCTCTCCAACGACCGTCGTGCGGCTGCGTTCGAGAAGTACGCAATGGGACGCGTGCAGCACGTCATCGGCAACGACGGGCTCGCCATCGCTACGCTGCAGGACGCCTATGACATTTTC
This sequence comes from Candidatus Baltobacteraceae bacterium, assembly GCA_036488875.1. Lineage (NCBI taxonomy): Bacteria > Bacillati > Vulcanimicrobiota > Vulcanimicrobiia > Vulcanimicrobiales > Vulcanimicrobiaceae > Vulcanimicrobiaceae bacterium. The sequence continues at coordinate 362,566 of DASXGW010000001.1, forward strand.
TCCGCGGCAGGTTACCGGTTCCGCGCCGCGCTGACGGCCTTTGCATTGTTTGAAGCGACGGGCGACGGCCGCTGGGTCGAGCGCGCGCGAACCGACGCCGAGATCTATCCGAACAGCGCGCTCTACAGCCGTCTGGCGAATCAGCCCGCGGAGCCGGTCGCTCAGCCTCTGCGCGAACTCAGCCCCCTGCAGCGCCAAATCGCGTACGCCCTTTGCGAGGGGTTAGAACTCGGGGAACTGTCGCAACGCTTCAGCCGCAGCGCCTTTACGCTCGAGCGCCACGTCAACGCCGTCTACGAGCACTTTGGAATCACGAATCGCTCCGCGCTGCGGGCCTGCATGAAATCGTGGAACCTCGTCTAGCGATGCTCGTGCTCCTGTCTGTAACGGCGCCGGCAATGGCGGTGTGCGCCGCAGCGATCATCTTGCTGCTCCGGCACAGCGAGCGACGCCGTTCGCTCGATGAACGGCGATACGCACTCCTGGAGAGTCTCCAAGACGCATTCGTCATTCTCGACCGGGAATGGCGATTCACGCACGTCAACGAACGGGCCGAGCTCTTGATGCGCAGCAATGCCGCCGATCTGATCGGCAAACGCATCGACCACATTTTCGATCCACTCGCCTCCGAGCTGTTTCCCGAATTGCAGCGCGCGCGGGAGATGGGGGCGCCTATCGAGTTCGTACAGTCGTTTGTGTCGACCGGCCAGGCAATCGAAGTGCGCATTCAACCCACTCCCGACGAAATGCTCATCCACCTGCGCGACGTCACCGAACGCCGAAACGCGGAGAAGCGACTGCAGGACGGCGAGCGGCGTTTGCGCTTGTTACTGCAGCAGGTTCCCGCGATCGTATGGACGGCCGACCTCGACATGCGGCTGACGTCGGCCTCGGGAACGACGCTCTCGGACTATGCGCTGGTCGAGTCCGAAGTCATCGGCAAATCCGTTGACGTCGTGTTCGCTTCTCCGGACGGCGCCTCGCAGGCAAGCGCGGTGCTGGAGCGCGTTTACCGTGGCGAATCGCTGAGCTACGAAACGGAGCGCAACGAGCGCTGGCTCCAACACGACGTCGAGCCCTTACGCGGCCCGGACGGAACGATTCAAGGCGCGATCGGCGCGGCACTCGACATTACCGAGATGAAGCACAGCGCGCGCGAGTTGGCACGGCAAGCGCGCCGCGATGCCCTGACGGGGCTACCAAACCGCTTGGCGCTGGAGGAAACGCTGGATAACGTGATGGCGCGTGCGCAGGCGACGAGAGAAACGCTGGCCGTGATGTTCTTGGATTTAGATCGGTTCAAGGTCATCAACGACTCGCTGGGGCATCGTGCCGGCGATGCGGTTTTGTGCGCGGTGGCGGATCGTTTGCGGATCACGCTCGGCTCGCGCGCACAGGTTTTCCGTCCCGGCGGTGACGAGTTCATTTTGATCGTACCGGGGCCTATCCGATCGGAAGACGTGCAAACCATGGCGCTGGAGATTCTCGAAAGCTTCACGCAGCCGTTCGAATTCGAAGGACGCGAGCTGCTCATCAGTGCCAGCATCGGCGCGAGCCTCTATCCCAACAACGCGTCGCGGGCCGAGGATCTGATCAAGCAGGCCGACTCGGCGATGTATCGGGCAAAAGACGCCGGCCGCAAAAATGCCATGATGTATAACGACGCATTGCATGCGCGAATTCTCGAGCGTATGGGGTTGGAGCTGGAGCTGCGTCAGGCGACCTCTCGCAATCAGCTTCGCGTGCTCTACCAGCCAATCGTCGACATTAGCAGCGAGCAAATCATCGGTGCCGAGGCGCTGCTGCGCTGGGAACATCCGCAACTAGCCACGATCATGCCCGACCGCTTCATCGACATCGCCGAGGAGACCGGGGCGATCGTCGGCATCACGCAATGGGTGCTGCACCAGGCGTGCACTCACGCAGCGATGATGCGGGCGAAGGGGTTTGGGGCGTTTCGGATCGCGGTCAACATCTCGGCGCGCGATCTCTGCGAGCCCGGTTTCCATACCAAGGTTTCGGAGATTCTCGCCGAGCACGGCCTAGGTGAAGATGCGCTCGACGTCGAGGTGACCGAGAGCATCACCCTCAACGAAACCGCGGTAAGGACGATTTCTGCGCTGCAGGTCGCCGGGGTACGCGTGGTCATCGATGATTTCGGCATCGGCTATAGCTCGCTGGAATACCTCAAGCGGCTGCCCGTCGGAGCGATCAAGATCGATCGGTCATTCGTCGAGGGAGTGGCGCATAATCCGCAAGACCAGGCGATCGTCAAAGCGATCAGTTCGCTGGCAACCAATCTCGGATTCGGTGTCATCGCCGAAGGAGTGGAGACCGCCGCTCAGCGGGATTTCCTGGCGACCATCGATGCGCCGTCGGCACAAGGAAACTATTACAGCAGGCCGATCCCGCAGGGACAGTTCACGTATCTCCTGCAAAGTCAGCATGCAAAACCGTCGCGCCGCATCGCGAGTCTTTTCGGCAGTTGCCCATAGCCGGCGGCACAAGCCGCAAGAAATGCTTTATACCAGGCCCCCGTGAAAACGGGGGGCCTGGTGCCGAAGGGGGCGCCGTCACACCCTAGCGCCGCGACCCGTCAGAAGATTGAAGATGACGAGTATGATGCAGACGACGATGATGAGGTGAATGAGTCCGCCGCCGAAATGCAGCAGAAACCCCAATAACCAGATGATGAACAGAAACACGATTATGGCCCAAATTACCCCTGCCATGTTGATCCTCCGAACGATAGTAGCTGTTCTGCCTACTCTTCCCTTGGCCGGCCCCCCGTAAAACCGCGCACAGCGCCCCCACCTCCGCGAGCCCATTCCACGTCCTCTTTGATGTTGGCGATCGTCTGTTCGGGAACAAAGGGAGCCGCGTCTTCGACTTTCTTCTTGCCGAGCATGGCGAGAATAGCTGCCGCTGCACCCCATAACGCCGTCGTAATCAACATGGAGGCCCAAAGCGGAAGCACCAACGATAGGGCGACCATGATGAGTGCCGTTAGCGACGCTAGGCTAAAGATCGCGGCGATTGCCGAGCCGCTAAGCATACCCGCGCCCACGCCGGCCGACTTCGCCTTTTGGGCCATTTCCGATCGCGCCTCGTCGATTTCCGTACGCACGAGTAGGATAACGTCGCTCGCAAACTGAGCGGCCGCCGTCGGCATTCCTTCGTTTTCGCGTTGATTGGCAGCCACGCAACACCTCCCGCCTGGTGGGAGAGTCAATACCCACTTGTTTGGCGCGCGTATCCGGAGGGAAGCTGTAAACCGATTAGGAGGACGTATGGCACGAAAAAAGGCGAAAGCTTCCGGCGCAAAACGTACGGCAAAGCGCACGGTTAGCCGGGCGAAAAAAACCGCAACGAAAGCGCGCAAGTCGGCGGCAAAAGCAGTCAAGACCACCGGAAAGTCGCTGAAAAAAGCGGCCGCTAATCCCAAGCGCACCGTGCGTAAGGCGGCCGAGAACGTTCATCAAACCGCCGGTAAAGCCCGAGGCTTAGGTCAAAACGTGATGCAGGCGGGGGAAATGCTAACCGAAGCGGCCGACTTCGTGGATTCCATGGCGCAACGGGCGAAAGCGCGAACGAAAAAGACGTCAAGCTCAAAACGCGCCTAGCGCGAGTTGACACGTCGACGGCGTTCCGGCCGGGAGCAACCTTGCGAATCGTTCGGTGCTCCCGCTCGGCGACGCTAGCTTCGACTTACATCTTTGGGATATCACCGCACGAGACGTACGTGCCAAGGTCCGACGCCGATTTATGCACGTTGATCGCAAAGCCGCCGGTTTGTACCGTAGCCAGCGATACGCCCTTGAGCGTTGTCGTGCTCTTCCCATCGACGACGTTGGTTAGCGGGTACTTCACGCCGCCGAGGCTCGCACAGGATCCGGTGTGAATGTGTGCCGGCTGCGGCGTCGTGGTTCCATTTTTGAGGGCGATCGTAACGACAAGCGAATCGCCGTTCTGACTCAAGGTCGCGGTACCGTCTTCGCCCGAGCCATGTTGTGCGTTCATTGTTATTTGCACGCCCGTCGCGGCCTTTACGGACCCGCTTTGAGCGAGCGCCAGCGCAAATATCGCCGCGAGAGCGATGGATGTTCTCATGAGAAGCGCTCCTATCGTTTGGTTGGTTGGTTGCGCGGAGAGGGATCACCGGCATTATGCCCCGGAAAGGACGCCCAAACCGTTGCGCGGTAGCCACGTCTGGTGAAAGAGCTCGTCGCATTCGATCTAGACGGCACGCTGGCACCCAGTAAATCGCCGATCGACGCCGAGATGGGCTCGCTGCTTCAACGGCTACTGGCCCTCGTGCGCGTCGCGATTATCTCAGGGGGCGACTTTCCGCAGTTCAAAAAGCAGGTCGTCGACAACGTGCCCGCCGCAAGCAACCTCGCGAATCTTTCGCTGCTGCCGACAACCGGGACGAAGTTCTTCACCTACGACGGCGATTGGAAAGCGCTCTATTCCGAAGATCTCACCGCCGACGAAAAGACGCGCATCGAACAGGCGATCGAAAAGGCTGTCGGCGCGTCGGGTTTCCAACCGGCACGGTCGTGGGGGCCGCGGATCGAGGATCGCGGCACGCAGATTACATACTCGGCGCTCGGTCAGCAGGCGCCGCTGGACGAAAAAGAGCGATGGGATCCCGATTTTCAAAAGCGGCAGAAAATTAAAGCGCTGCTCGACCCGATGCTGCCGCAATTTTCCATTCGACTCGGCGGAACGACGTCGATCGACGTGACGCGCGCCGGGATCGACAAGGGTTACGCCATTCGCAAGCTCCGCGACGTTCTGAGCGTTCCGATCGAGCGGATGCTGTTTATCGGCGACGCCATCTTTCCGGGCGGGAACGACTACGCGGCTTTCGAGGCCGGCGCTCCGAGCATCAAGGTGCGCGATCCCGAGGAAACTAAGCGCGTCATCGAAACGATCCTGCTTTGGTCAATGTAGCGATGCATGGTTGCCCCACGTAAAGCCGGGCGTGAGTCCGCCGGGCGCGCCGGCCTTTGTTTGTAAGCAATGACCGCGCCACGCGTGGCCGGCGTTGTCGGGAGAGGCGTTGCACACATAACCGGCGGGACCACCCTTGAGCGACGGGTAGCTCGCCATTCCCGGCTTGCCGTCCTCGTGCTGGCCCGCGAGCTTTTTCACCCAGCCGGTCGCCTGCGCGCACGTCAGCGGTTTGCTCGACTCTTTGCAAGCGAGCGCTTGCTCTAGGGAGCTAGGACAACCGATGGCCCAACGTAATGCTTTCCGGAGCGCATTGTTTGTGGAGGTCCGATATGTCGTTAGAGCTCGTGAACACCCTTGCCACGCTCGGCACGTTTTTGGTTATCGCAGCGACGGCGATCGTCGCAATCGTGCAGTTGCGGCACGCGCGGGGCAGCGTCCAGATCACCGCGCTCAACGAACTTCGCGAACAGATGGAAAGCGAGCAGTTTCAGGCCGCCAGACACTTCGTCGCGACCGAATTGACCGAAAAGCTCAAGGACCCGGTCTTTCGCTATCAGCTGGCTCACCCTACTGCGAGAACCGGTGAGACTCAAATCTCGAGCACGAAGGTCAGTGCCGTCGGCAACTTCTACGAAGGCATGGGGGTGCTGGTCAAGTCTGGATTGATCGACCGCGACATGGCCCTCGAAATGTGGTCGTATCGCATCATTTCAGACTGGAAAGATATTACCCCCGTCATGGCAATCTCTCGACGCCACGCCGGAAGCGCGCTTTGGGAAAACTTCGAGTACATGACGGTCATGTCGGAGGATTGGATCGCAGCGCATCCTGATGGAACGTACGAGCGTGGAATGCGCCGCGCCACGTACGACGATAAGTGGCTCGAAGCCGATCGGCAATACGCCGCCTCGCTGGCGACGGCATAGCAGGTGCTATTTGCCGGTTGGGCCGAAGCGTTCGGTTTTAATGCGCGAAGCGTCGTAGCCGGCTTGCGTTAACATCCCGGCGACGACTTCGACGAACGCGGTCGGTCCGCAGACATACGCGGTTGGATGTTGCGAAGCGGGTAGCGCGGCGGTTGCAATGAGTTCGGCACGGACGCGCTGCGGTTTCGCCGGCCAGTTCGGGGGCGCCGTTCGCGTGTACGCAAACGTTATGGCGGCGCCGAAATCAGCCGCCGCGAGACGCGCCAGCTCATCGGCGTAGTAGATCGACTCCGGGCCGCGCACGGAATACAGCAGATGAAACGGCGCAGTAACGTTGTGCTGCGCGCGCGTGCGCAGCATGCACATCAACGGAACGATGCCCGAACCTCCGGCAATCAGCTGTATCGGTTCGGTCTGCTCGGGATGCCAGACGAACCACCCGCCGATCGGTCCGAGAACGTCGACCGGACTCCCCGGCGCGACCGATTCGACGAGATACGGTGACACCTCGCCGTCGGGGAGCAGTTCGATCGTCAGTTCAAGGTTATCTCCGTCGGGCGCGCTTGCGATGGAATACGTTCGCACGGCGGTATATCCGTCCGCGGCCGTCAGACGGACGTCGACGTGCTGTCCCGCGTCGTGACCGGGCCAGCCGGCAACGTGCAGCTCTAGGGTGCTCGCGCTATCGGTTTCTTTTCGCCGCTCGACGACTGTAGCGGTGCGCCACTCTACTCGCCGGTGTATCGCTGTTCTTTCCACGGATCGCCATACATGTGATAACCGTTTTGCTCCCAAAATCCGGGTTCGTCCTCGCCCATGAGCGTCAGTCCGCGAACCCATTTGGCGCTCTTCCAGAAGTATAAATGCGGGACGAGCAGGCGTGCCGGCCCGCCATGTTCCGGCTCGAGATCTTTTTCGTCGAAGCGGAACGCGATCCAGGCTTTGCCGCCGCAAAGGTCGGCCAACGGAACGTTGGTGGTGTATCCGGCGTACGAATGCGCCATTGCAAAACCGGCCGACGTTTCAACCCCGGCGAGCAGCGTGTCGAGCGAGACGCCCTCCCAATGCGTGCCGAGTTTCGACCAGCGCGTGACGCAGTGAATGTCGGTGACGATCGGCTCGCTGGGCAGCGCTCGAAACTGCGACCAGCTCCACTCTTTGGCAGCACCGGTTTCGGTGACGAGCGAGAACGCCCACTTGTCGAGGGGAATCGGGGGCGTCGGACCGGCCGACAACACCGGGAAATCAGTCGTCAGATATTGGCCCGGAGGCAGCGCGGCGTGCTCACTGCGCCGCTTGCCCACGAACCCGGGTGTTGCCGGCCGGCGATCGCTCATTGCTTACGTGGACACCGGAACGCGCGATTCGGCTGCGATGAACGCGAGAAGATCGGCGTTCACTTGATCTTTCAACACGGTGGGCGATCCGTGAGGGCCGCCCGGATAGATTTTCAACGTTCCGTGCCGGACCAGCTTGACGGCCAGCTCGGCCGAGTCGGCGATCGGGACGATTTGATCGTCGTCGCCGTGCAAGAAGAGCACGGGAACGTCGATTTTTTTGAGGTCCTCGGTAAGGTCGGTTTCAGAGAAGGCTTTGATGCAGAAGTACGACCCCGGCATCCCGCACATCATGCTCTGCAGCCAAAACGATTGGCGCACGCCTTCAGAGACCTTCGCGCCGGGACGGTTGTAGCCGTAAAACGGCAGCGAGAGATCCATCCAGAACGCGCTGCGGTCGGTCACAACGCCCTTACGGAGGCCGTCGAATACGTCGATCGGTAAACCGCCGGGGTTCTTGTCGCTCTTGAGCATCACCGGCGGGATGGCGCCGATGAGCACGGCTTTGGAGACGCGGCTCGTCCCGTACTTTCCGAGGTAACGCGCGACCTCGCCGCCGCCGGTTGAATGACCGACGTTGACGATATCGCGAAGGTCGAGATGTTCGATGAGTTGTGCCAGATCGTCGGCATAGGTCTCGATATCATTGCCATCCCATGGCTGGCTCGAGCGCCCGTGCCCGCGCCGGTCGTGCGCGATGCAGCGATAGCCGTGCGAGGCCAGGAAAAGCATTTGGTCTTCCCAGGCGTCCGACGAAAGTGGCCAACCGTGGCTAAACACCACGGGCTGTCCCGATCCCCAGTCCTTATAGTAGAGCTCGGTGTGATCTTTCGTCGTGAAGATTGCCATACATCACTGTCCTCTCGAAGCGTGTGAGCGGGGCCTCTATCGTACGCCAATGCGGAGGCAGGCGATAGCACGGATCAAGCGCTTGCCTGCGGGCGTGGGGTTGGAGCCTGTTTCTCGCGTAATCCAGCCGCCATGAACGCTTTACGTGCCGCGACTGCCGCGGCATTGGTTCTCGCGCTGACCGGCATCAGCGCGCCGGCCGGAGCGCAGCAAGCTGCGATGGCTCAGGTCCTTCACGTCTACTCGACGCTGGCCGGCTTCCCGGACATCTCGATTTCGCCCGACGGCTCGCGGATCGCGTTTGCAAAAGAAATCCATCACGAGACGACGCTGTGGATCCAGGCGATCGGTGGACGCACCGCGTCGCGCCTCACTGCCGGCAACGGCAAGGCGGCCTTCGATGAGTTCGAACCGGCGTGGTCGCCCGACGGCACTTACGTCGCGTTCTTTTCCGACGCGCGCAGCAAGGATCATCCCGCGCTCTATATTGCCGACGCAAACGGCGGCAGCGTCCGCCGGCTCAACGCGCTTGGCGGCTTACCGCAACGTATGACGTGGTCGCCCGACGGCCGGTTTCTGAGCTTCCTCTATATCGCGCATCCCCACCGGAAGGCGGGTGCGTTGATGCCGGGTGCGCGACAGGTCGGCGTGATCGGGAGCGTCGTCGACGAACAACAGCTTGCGACCGTTGACGTGCATACCGGTACGTTGTCGCTGATAACCCCGAGCGACGACTACGTCTATGAATACGCTTGGTCGCCCGATAATAAACGCTTTGCACTGACGTATGCGCGCGGCAGCGGTACGAACAACTGGTGGATCGCGAAGCTCGCGACGGTCGACGCCGCGGGCGGCTCACCGCACGATGTGCTCGCGCCGTCGTTCCAGATCAACGCGCCGGCATGGTCGCCCGACGGCACGCGCATTGCGTTTATCGGCGGCATCATGAGCGATTTCGGTTCGGTCGGCGGCGATGTGTATGACGTCAGCGCGGCCGGCGGCGAGCCCACCAACCTCACGCCCAACGCGCATTTCAGCGCGACCGCGATTCATTGGAGCCGGCCGCAGCAGATTATTGTTGATGCGCACGTCAGCGGTGCGCTGCACTTGCTCGCTCTCGACGTCAGCACCGGCGCGACGACGACCGTCATCGACGGCGACGACACGCTGCGCTCGATTTCGTACGCACACAACGCCGACACGATCGCGCTCGTGCGCAGTTCCTGGTCGCGCCCGGCCGAAATCTGGGCCGGCACGCCGTCGGATCTGCGGCAGGTCACCGACGACAACGAGAAGGTTCCCAACCTGGCCGGTCGCGCGGTGTCGCTGACGTGGAAGAGCGATCGGTTCGCGCCGCAAGGCTGGCTGATCGCGCCGCCGCACGTCGATCCCGGGCGCAAATATCCGATGGTGATGATCGTCCACGGCGGACCCTCGTCGGAGTCGTTGCCTTCGTATGACTCCCCCTTTGTCGTCGCGCTTACGAGCAGCGGCTATTACGTCTTCGAGCCCAATCCGCGTGGCAGCTACGGTCAGGGCGAAGCCTACACGCAAGCCAATATCAAGGACTTCGGCTACGGCGATTGGCGCGACGATCTCTCAGGTATCGATGCGGCGATTGCCGCCGCGCCGATCGACGGGAATCGGCTGGGACTGTTCGGCTGGAGTTACGGCGGCTACATGGCGATGTGGGCGGAAACGCAGACGCAGCGCTTCAAGGCGATCGTCGCCGGTGCGGGTGTCGTCAACTGGCAATCGTATTACGGTCAGAACGACATCGATCAGTGGATGATTCCGTTTTTCGGCGCGTCGGTGTACGACGATCCGGCCGTGTACGCCAAGAGCTCGCCGATCACGTTCATCAAGAACTCGCACACACCGGTTTTGATCTTGCAAGGCGAGCGCGACGAAGAAGTACCGGCACCACAGTCGTTCGAGTTCTACCACGCGATGAAGACGCTGGGCGTGCCGTCGGAACTGGTCGTCTATGCCGACGAAGGCCACTCCTCACAGAAGCCCAAAGATCGCATCGACACGTTTACGCGAACCGTCGAGTGGTTCGATCGCTACTTGAAGTAGGGCGGGAAGCGCCCGCCTGGCGCCGAAGCGTTGGAGAGTTGCTTTTTTTGAAGGGCGGGCGAACGATGCCGTTATCAGTCCGGTGTAATGCAATTCTCCTATTCGCTGCGATGGCGTTCGCGAGTTGCGCGCCGAGCGGCAGCGGCTCGAGCTTCGGCGTCACGCCTAATGGACCGGCCGAGAGACTACCAAGCAAAGCTGCGGCGCCGGTCATCTACGTCGCTAATAAAGCCGGAGAGCCCAACGGCGGGACCGTCACCGTGTACACGACAACCGGAACGTGGCTGCGAACGATGCATAAGGGCATTACGGCGCCCACGATGCTCGCTTTCGACAAACTGCACAACGTCTACGTGCTCAACGCGCCGAGCAAAGGCGGCGGATCGGTGGCGATCTTCAGCCGAGGCGGGAAGAAATTCTTAGGACGCATCGCCAGCAAAGCCATCAAGTCACCCACCGGCCTCGCGCTCGATTCAAAGAACAACATCTACGTGCTCAACGCGGCGTCGAAGTCGACCGGAAAAGGCAACGTCCTTGAGTTTGCGGCCGGGACCTCGAACTTAGTCGCAACGATCGTTAAAGGTATAGCGAAGCCGACGCAGATCGCCAGCGACTGCCACGGGAACGTGTACGTCCTCAACAGCGGTTCGAAAACCGTGACGGCCTACGGCCAGAAACACAAACTCAATCTGACGATCCCTGGGATGAGCGCGGCGACGGGGCTAATGGTTACGTGCCCGGGCAACGTGTACGTTTCGCAAAGTTTGGTGACCGCGCCCGAGATTCGCGGACGCGTTCCATTAAGTGCGACGCCGACGCCGTCGCCGACCCCCTCGTCGGGGCCGCCGACGGGGACGGTGACCGAGTTCGCCGCCGGCAGCACGACGGCATCGCTAACGATTCCGCTCACCGAAGGCATCCCGTGCGACATGGCGCCTAACGCGAGCGATACGACGGTGTTTGTGATGGCCTGCCCGGCCTTCTCGAGCGGCGACGGCATGACGATGCTCAGCTATCCGATGGACATGTCGACTTCGCAACTGACGATCAACGTCGGCGTGACGTTCGATATTTTTGCGGCGTTCGCACCCACCCCGGGCAACTTCCAGCAGGAAACGCTCGCGCTTCCGCGCACCGCGACACCGCCGCCGGACGCGCTCGGAACGCACGGCGGTTCGTACAACAATATGCAACTCGAGATCGTCAGTATCACTTACAGCAGCAGCAGCAGCGGTGCCTATAACGTCGTTGGCGTGGACGAGCCGACGATGGGCGATCCCGTGGCCATCATATCGGACTAACGTCTCGCCGCTAGCGCGTATAGCGGATGGTGAGGTTCGTTTCCCACGTCTTGCCGTTGTCGGCCGAAAACGCCTGATCGAAATTGAACGTATGCGCCGACGTGTTCGAGAAGATCTGACGCACGGTCACCATGCGGCCGCCTTGGACTTCACGATCGTAGAGCACCCCGCGCCCGTTTTCGAAATGGCCGACGCTCGGCACGCCGAGCGTGCCGGTAATAGCGTTGGCGAACCACACCGACCATTGGCGCGTGTCGGGATTGTAGAGGTGGAGCGCGCCGCCGACGATGTTCGATTTGCCGTTGCTGACGACCAGCTCGCTCATGTTGCCCTGGCCGCTCCAGAGCTTGTGCGTCAGGAGCGTGCCGTGGAAATCGATCCAGTCGTGCGCGCCGGCGAGACGGTGTCCCAGCAGCCGTAAGTGTGCGGTCCACGTGGGGCCGAACTCGAAATCGAAATCGTGAACGTGAGGATCGGTCGCCGGCGTCTTCGCCGCGGCCGGAACGGCCGTAACCAGAAGCGTTAAGCACGCGAGCAGGGCAAAGCGTTTCATTGCGGGGCCTCCCATGTCGCCGTGACAACGCCCGACACGGACGATTTGTGACCGATGCTATAATGCCTGTGAGGAGCATGCCGAGCAAACGTAACCGAACTGCCGACGCGATCCGAGAGAACGAGTTTCACGCTTTCCCCGGCGGTGATCTCGTGGCTCGGGGCATCCAGGATCTTCGGCAGGGCGTCGTCTCGGTAACGGCCCTGTTGGTCTCAATCGGTGCGCCGCGGCTGCGACGCTGCGGTATCGTGGTTTCCCATCCGCTCGAAGCTCCGGAACACAGGCTCTATGAGCTGCTGCAGCGCGAACATGGCGACGCCGCCCACTCCCAATATAATGCGTTGATTCAGCGACTCGTCAGTTTCGAAAGGAGCGTCGAATCCGTCAGCTAGCAGACCGTGACCGGATCGATGCGTTCCTACGATCCTTGGGGAAGCGAGTACAGGAGAGCACCAAAGCGTACATTTGCGGGGGAGCGACGGCCGTTCTCTACGGCTTCCGAGGAAGCACGCTCGACGTAGACGTCGTTTTTAGACCGGATAGCGACCAAATCTTACGCGAGATTCCGGCGCTCAAGAACGAGCTATCCATTAACGTCGAGCTTGCATCGCCGGCTGATTTCGTTCCGGTTAGCGGCGACTGGGAATCGCGCAGCACGTTTATCGATCGATTCGATCGCTTGAGCGTTTATCACTTTGATCTCTACGCGCAAGCGCTTTCCAAGATCGAGCGCGGACACCAACAAGATCTTGCCGATGTGAAAGCCCTGGTCGATCGAGGACTTATCGAGAAGAAGACGCTGCGAGAATATTTTGAGAGCGTGCGAACGCAGCTCCATCGGTATCCATCAATCGACCCCGAATCTCTTGAGCGCGCCGTTGAAGGCTTCGTCAACGGCGACTAGCGAAATGTTTTAACGCTGCCGGTGCTGCCGTCGGGAATGCCGTCGGACGTGCTCAACGTCGTCAAGAGCGCCGTGCAGGCCGGCGTGAAGGTCGAGCTCGTCAACGTGATGGCGACGCTAGGTGCCTTGCTCGGGGATCGTTCAAACGCCGGGCGCGTTCTCAAAGATCTTCGCAGCGTATTAGAGAAGCGACGATCATGAATGGTCCCAAGCTCGGCGTTTTTATCGCCCTCGGTGCCGCCGTCGGAGTCGCCCTCGGCGCCACCTCGCATCACATCGCCGTAGGCTTGGCCTTAGGCGTTGCCTTCGGCGTCGCTATCGGCGCGGTTGCCGACCGGCGCTCCCGCTAGCATGGACGAGATAACGATTCGCCAGGCGAGCGTACGCGATCTCCCGATCGCGGCGGACTACTGGAACGCGATCGTCAAAGAAGCGTGGAACGAAGATTGGGATGAGACGTTTCCCAACTGGCGTGCCATGTTCTTGGCAGTGGTCGAGAAGCGAATGACGCAAGGACTGCAGCGCTACTATGTTGCCGAAGCTGCGGGCGAAATCGCCGGCGTCGCGGGCGCGCAAGTGGGCGAAGCGTTTTTTGGGGCGGTTCGCGGGTACATCGAGGGCGTGTACGTCCTGCCGGCGTTTCGACGCAAAGGCGTTGCGTCGCGCTTGATGCGCGAGTGCATCGAGTGGCTGCGATCGATGGAATGCGATGCGGTACGGTTGCAGTCGACGGTTGGAGGCCGGCCGCTATATGAGTCGTTGGGCTTCGGTCCGACCGATGAGTTGGAGCTGAAGCTTAATTCGCAGAAGAAGGCGTTCGCGGAACTACACCACTAAGCCGGCGGCGAGCGATGCGAGCATCGATTGTAGGAGCTCTTCGGCGGAGGCTTGCGGGTGGCCGTGACACGTAATCTTGAGGCTCACGATGCCGTGCACCGCGGCCCAAATCGTTTCGGCGAGCACTAAAGAATCCGCGCTCGATTTCAGACGTTTTTGCGCGCGCAGCTCGTCGAAGATGCCGACGAGAATGCCCAGCGCCTGATGTCCTGGTGAATCGTCGGCTTCGGCTTGCTCTTGAAAGCCGGCCGACGTGTACTTCGGATCTTCCATGAAGATCAAGCGATACGTCTCGGGGTTCTCCAAACCGAAGTCGATGTAGCGGCGCCCGAGTTCCGCGAACCGCTCGAGGGGATCGGCTTTGGCCGCGGCGGGCGCGAGCGCGGCGTAAAACTGCTCGAAGCCGGCGCGGCAGAGCTCGAACGCGATCGCGTCGCGGCTCTCAAAATACAGATAGATCGTTCCGGGCGCGTATTCGATCGCGTCGGCGATCTTGCGCATCGTCAGCCCGTCGAAGCCCTCTTCGAGGACGATCTTGCGAGCCGCGGCGAGCACGTCTTCGCGAAACTCCGCGCGCTCGCGTTCGCGCCTATCGACTTTTGCCACCCACCTAGTATAGCCGAAAAGCTTGACAAAATGAACGACAGATGTAAAATGAACGATGTTCACTGAACGACGGTCAGGAGGCCGCTCGCATGGAGTACTCGGCAACCGGGCCCGCGGAGGGCCGCCCCGTCGTCGAATACGGCGGTCGACGGTTGATCATCGTCGTCGCGGTGATGTTGGCCTCGCTGCTCGAGACGCTGGACTCGACCATCGTGAACGTCTCGCTGCCCACGATCGAAGGCAACATCGGCGCGTCGATCGACGAAGGCATCTGGATCGTCACCGGTTACATCATTTCCAACGTCGTGGCGATTCCGCTCAACCCGTTTTTGACGCGGATGTTCGGCCGTCGCGCGTATTTCGCCGGCTGTATCGCCGGTTTTACGATCGCGTCGTTTCTGTGCAGCACCGCCGGGGCGCTCGGACCGCTGGTGGCGTTTCGCGTGATGCAAGGCGCGTTCGGCGGTGGTTTGATCGCGACGTCGCAAGTCGTGATGCGCGAAACGTTTCCGCCGGAATCGCTTGGGATCAGCTCGGCACTGTTCGCGATCGCGTTGATTCTCGGGCCGGCGTTCGGTCCGCTCGCCGGCGGCTACTTGACCGACAACTTCTCGTGGCAGTGGATCTTCGACGTCAATCTCGTTCCCGGCACGTTCGCCGCAATCGTGATTCTCGCGATGCTGCGCAATCCCGCGCCGCCGCAACGGCTGAAGGTCGACTGGGCCGGCGTCGGATTGCTCGCGCTAGGCCTGGGTTCGATGCAGGTACTGCTCGATAACGGCGAACGCAACGATTGGTTTGCCGATCCGACCATGCAGCTGGCCGCGGGTCTCGCCGTCCTGGCGCTGGCGGTCTTTGCGTGGTGGCAGTGGTCGGGAACGAAAAATCCCGCCGTCGACCTGCACGTGCTGCGCTTTCGCAGCGTGTGGACCGGCGCGCTGCTCGCACTTGCGTTCGGGGCGCTCATCTTTGCCCCGGCGATCATTACGCCGCTCTACTCGTCGTTGATCCTCGGCTATCCGGCCTTCGACAGCGGCCTGCTGCTCGTGACGCGCGCGCTGCCCGTGGTCGTGCTGACGCCGGTCTTCGCAACGATAGCCGAGCGGGGCGCGCCGGTGCGCTACATGCTCGGCGCCGGATTCGTTTTGTCGGCCGTATCGCTGTATTGGCTGTCGACGCAGATGACGTCGAATAGCGAGTTTGGCTCGCTGGGCGTGGCGCTCTTTGTCTCGGGCATCGGGCAGTCGCTGATCCTCGTGCCGCTCATCGTGGGGATTCTCAGCACGACGCCGGCCGCGCTCAACGGAAAAATTTCGCCGATCATCACCTTGTGCGTGCAGCTGGGCGGCTCGATCGCAAGCGCCGTCAGCATTGCGATTTTCGATCGCCGTACATCGTTTCACGCCGACGCGATCGGCGGCGCGATCACATTGCAGCACGTGACGCTTGCGGGGGTGTCGCAGACGCAGGCGGCGCTTTCGCGCCTTTCCGATCTCGTGGCGCAACAGGCCAGTACGTTGGGATTTGCCGACACGATCTTCTTGGTAGCGGTGCTGGCGGGGATCGTCGTTCCGCTGGCGCTGGCTTTTCCGCGCGGGAGGGCTACGACGTGAACGACACCATCGAACATTTCGCCGGCGATTTGCGCGCCTGCGGGATCGACGAACCCGACGTGTTACACACGGCGCGTCTCTACGATCGCGCACTTGCTCGGGGCTCGGAATCGGCCTGGCGGCGCTTCTATCTGGCGACCTACGTTGCGGTGAGCCGGGGCGCGGAGCGCACGCTGCCGCGATCGCTGGCTGCCGTCGAGTCGCTGCTGCGCTTACTTCGTGACGATTTCGGTGCCGCGCTCTTCGATGCCGATCTCGTCGCGCTGTTGAGTTCTCGGCTTAGTGCGTCCACGCGTGGATGACGCGTAACACCGGCATCGGAACGTCGGGACAGCGCGGGCAATAGCCGTTGCGTCTGGCGACCATGCCGACGAGCGTCATCATGCACGCGACCATCAAGATAATTAAAAACGCGTCTTGAACATCGCGAGCGAACAAGCAGCGCTTACACGACCACATTCCGCGGTAATGTTCGGTACCCGCACGACTACGGCAGTAATAGCAGATCCCGGGGCGGATGACTTGGGGCAGCATCAGGCGTCGGGACCTCGCAACTGGGCCGTTGCGCCGGCGTTTTGCAGTGCGGCGACGATACGTTCGCCGACGTCGTGCGTAACGCGCGCGATCGCGCTTCCCGGGCGGTCCGCAAAAGACTTCGCTTCGGTCAAACCCGCGCCGCTCAGTTCGCGCAAGGCTTTGATGACACGGATCTTATACGGGCCGACAGCGACCAGGACGACGCTATAATCGCCTAGAGTTCCTGGCGACCCGTGAAGGCCGTCGAGCAATCTCGGCGCCGGGGCAATGGGCGGCGCTGCCACGCCGCGGCGCAGCAGCATCAGCGCAACGACGGCGAGGACGATAGCGATGAGGAGCGTCGTAACCGGCACGTTTGGTGATTTCGACGCGTGGCACCGGTTTTGCTAGGGGAGGTCCTCCGGCTCGCCGTGATGCTCGTCGAACTGGTCGTCGCGATTGGGGCTTTGGCTGTCGTCGCCGTACTTGTCCCGCTCCCGGCGGACCACTTCGGCCGGGTCCAGGGGCGTTGGGTCGCCGTCGGCGACGTCGGGGGCGATGTCCTCATTCATGGGCCGCTTGTACCCGCCCGGGGCGGCGAGGGGGCGGTGGTTGACAGGCTTAGAGGGTGCTTGGTATACTTAGCACACGCCAAAGCACCGAAAGGAACCGCCACAACATGTCCGTCAACGTCGTTGAGTACTTCAACAAGCTTCAGGAAGAGGGCCTCAAGACCCTCAAACAGAGCCAGGATGCGAGCCTCGCGGCTTTCAACGAGTTCCGTTCGTTCTCGAAGGAACTCTCGGAGAAGCCCGGCACCGTCCCGACCATTGAGAACCTGCCGACGCCGACGCAGCTCGTCGAGCTGTCGTTCAACTTCGCGACCCAAGTTCTCGAGCTCCGCAAGGCCTACACGCTGAGGATCGCCGAGATGCTCGTCGAGACCCAGAAGCAGGCCGAGGCGACCGTTAAGGCCGCCGCGCAGCCGGTCGTCAAGCCCGTTAAGTAAGACCAAACTTCATACACGAAGCGCATAACCGCTCGGCTTAGGCCGGGCGGTTTTCGTTTTGGCGCGCAGAAAGATGGCACCATGGATCGTCGCCGGTTCTTGGTCACCTCTTCCTCCGCGTTGACGCTCGCCGCGTGCTCGTCGCCGGAAAGTCCGCTCGGTCCGCACGTCGCCGCGCCGTTTGCCGCAACCGCGCCGGTCAAACGTTTGGAGATTGCGGAGTTCAGTCGTGACGCCGCAATGGTGCGCGCCTTCCGCACCGGTATCGCGGCGATGAAAAAACTCACGAACGCTCAGAACGTCGCCGCCTACAACTACTGGCACTACAGCCATTGGATGCCGCACGGCTCGCCGCCGCGGAACATGGAAACGGTGTGGAACCAGTGCCGGCACAAGGTGTCCTATTTCTTTGGATGGCATCGCGGCTTTCTCGTGTATTTCGAACGCGCGGTGCGCAAAGCGTCGGGCAATCCGGCGTTTGCGCTGCCGTACTGGGACTATTACAAGAATCCCAAGCTGCCGGCGATCTTTACCGCACCCAAGCTCGCCGACGGTTCGCCCAATCCGCTCTATTGGCGCGATCGCCGCGGGACGATCGTCGAAGGCTTGAGTTACGCCCCGTTTGCTGCTACGGTCGCGACGTTTCCGTTTGGTCCGGGCGAATCGTACGAGGATCTGGTGGAACGCAATCCGCACGGCCGCGTTCACGATCAAGTCGGCGGTTCGATGGGGCGCGTTCCGACCGCACCCGCCGATCCGATTTTTTGGATCCATCACTGCAACATCGACCGGCTGTGGTCGGCGTGGCTTGCCGCGGGCGGCAAACGCGCGATGCCCGATCCGGCGCAGCTCTGGTGGGATCAAACGTTCTTCTATAACCTGAATCGGACGTGGCGCGCCGGGATGCGCGAGATGAACGATACCAAGCACCTCGGCTACGCGTACGAGGATCTGTCGCTGCCGGCAGCGCCGGCCGGCGCGACGCTGCCGGTGCGTCCGGCGGTCGTCGCGACCGGCGCGTCGGGCGGGTCCGGACCGATCGCATTGCGCCTCGAGCCGGTGACCGTCGAGATTCCGCTCGATCCGAATCTGTTGCGGTCGCCGTCACTTTCGCTGACGATCGGCAACGCCAAGCTAACCGACGCGGGGAATGCGGGCGGCTATTCGTTCGGCGTGTACGTCAATCTGCCGCAAACGCGCGAGGCGCTCTCGCACGAGTCGGCGTTTGAAGTCGGCGAACTGGGACCGTTCGAGCTGTCGATGCCCGGTATGGAAGGCATGGCGCGCTTTGACGTCGCGCAATCGCTTCGGCGGCAACACGCGTTGCATTATGCGGCTTCCCCGTCGTCGGTGTTCGTCTCCTTCGTGCCGTTCGGGACGCCTAACGGCGTTGCGCGTAACGCCGACCTCATTCGTATTTCGCACCTGTCCGTAACGGCTTAGACGCTCGTCACTCGTGGTTTTTGCGATTGCGGGCGTCGCGATGGCGCTCGTTGCCGTGCGGCCGTGGCGTCTGCCGGCGTGGACTTGGCCGGCGTTAGGCGCGGCGATTGTGATCGCGCTCGGCCACGAGCGCCTTGCCGAAGCCGTCGTCGCGGTCGCGCAGCAGTGGAACGTGCTGCTGTTTATCCTCGGCTTGATGGGGCTCGCGGCGGCCGCCGAAGAGAGTGGCGCGTTCGCGTGGATTACGGCGGTGCTGCTGGAACGTGCCGGCGGTTCGCGACGGCGGCTCTTCGTGTTGCTGTTCGTCACCGGTGCCGCGCTCACGCTGGTGCTCTCGAACGACGCAACGGCGATCGGGCTCACGCCGATCGTGTATCGCGCGCTGGTGTCCGCGAGCGCCGACGACGCGATGCCGTTTCTTTTCGGCTGCACGTTCGTGGCCGATACGGCGTCGTTTGGGTTGCCGTTTGCCAATCCGGCCAACGTGCTGATTCTGCCACACGCGCGATTGTGGCCGTACATCGCGCACTTAGGGCCGCCGCAGGTTTTGGCGATTGCATTGAATCTCGTGATTTTCCTGGCGATTTTCCGCTCGCGACTGCGCGGACGGTATGAGGTGCAGCCGGCAATGCCGCCCAGTGCGCCGGCAGTGCGAACGATCGTCGTTGCGGCGGTGGTCGCAGTTGCCTACATCGTCGCGATGGAGTTGCGGTTTCCGCTCGGCCCCGTAGCGGCGCTCGGCGCGCTCGCCGCGATTGTGGTTGGGCGCGTGGCGCCCAAGCCGGCGTTACGGCACGTGAGCTGGAGCACGTTTGCGCTCCTGGCCGGCGTGTTCGTGCTGCTCGATGCGATCGCGCGAGCAGGGTTCGTCGATTGGGCGTTACGCGAGCTCGAAGGCGCGGCGCGGCACGGCGCCCTCGCTGCCGACGCGTGGGCGGCGTTCGGTTCGGCGATTGTGTCGAACGCGCTTAATAATTTACCCGTTGCGGTCGCGTCGTCGTACGTCGTCGCGCACGCGCCCAGCGAACACCTGGCTTACGCGCTCATTGCCGGCGTCGATTTGGGGCCGAATCTGACGACGGCGGGGTCGTTGGCGACGATTTTGTGGATGGGGTCGCTACGCAAGCGCGGAGTGCACGTCGACGCGCTCGAATACATACGCTTGGGCGCGATCGTGGTTCCGGCGACGATCCTCGTCACGGTTTTATGGCTATGGCTGGTGAGGTAGGGAGACGATGAAGAAGGGACTGTTGATAGGGGTAGCCTTGCTGGCGACGGGGTGCAATCGGTTCGGGTCGCCCATGGCTGTCAGCAATTGCACGATCCACTCCGCTCATCCGGGACGCTCCGTTTTTACGGCCGACGTGCAGAACCAGAAAGATGCGCCGGCCGTTGCGTTCAGCATTATGGCGGCGCGTTCCGGTCGTATCGTCATCGCCAACGGCGACAATATCGTCACGTACGATTTCACGCGCCGGCTCGCGTCGGGCGAGTCGGCACACGTAGAGTTAGAGAACGTTTACCGCCGGATGCGAACGGTGACCGACTGCACCGTCGCGCATATCGACTTCGCGGACGGAAGCCATTGGTCGATGCCCACGCCCGAGTTTTGATGCGCCTGCCCTTCGACTTCGCGCCCTTCGGGCGCTACGCTCAGGATGACAGAGGCGGCGACGCTCAGGATGACAAGGGGCGTAAGGTAGCGTAGAGCAGGTGGATGATCGTCTATTTCGTGCGGCATGGCATTGCTGAAGAGGCCGATGCGTGGCAGGGCTCCGATGCCGAGCGGCCGCTCACCGCGAAAGGCCGTACCAAAATGGCCGACGCCGGAAAGCGTCTGGCCGAGCTGGAGATCGAGCCGGACGCGATTGTGACCAGCCCGCTGGTGCGCGCCCGGCAGACAGCCGAGATCGTCGCAAAGGCGCTGCACGCGAACGGCACTCTTAGCGAAGACGAACGGTTGGCCGGGGGCTTCAACCGGCATGGACTGGCCGGGATCCTTAAAGACCATGCGAGCGCCAAGAGCGTGATGCTGGTTGGGCATGAGCCCGCCATGAGCGCCGTCATCGGTCACGCGATCGGCGACGGCCGCGTTGAGATGAAGAAGGGCGCGGTTGCGTGCGTCGAGTTTCCCGACCCCGCGTCGCCGCGAGGCGAACTGCTATGGCTGGCGCCGCCAAAGATCCTTATTGGCTGAATCGCGATCGCGAGCGCAGCGCGGTCGACCTTTTTCGTCACGTCTCGACGTTTGACGCGGTTCTGATTCGTCTGTTGCGGCAGACGGCGGCGCTTTCGGGTGTCGTCGTCGCGCTGGGGTTTGCGTACGGCACGTACGTCGCGGCGGGATTCTGGGGCGCGACGCACGATGCCGGAACGATCGCCGTTCCGTCGCTCGATGCGCCGGTAACGATTGCGCGCGACGCGCGCGACGTTCCGCACATCACCGCATCGTCGGAACGCGACCTGTTTTTCGCGCAGGGCTTTGCCGAAGCCACCGACCGGCTGTTTCAGATGGAGCTGACGCGGCGCTACGCGCTCGGGACGCTGACCGAGGTGCTCGGTGCGAAAGCTCTGGCGATCGACGAGGAGCAGCGCGCTTACGGCGTGCGCGAGATCGCGGCGGCGCAGTGGCGTCGCATGGATGCACGCGATCGCGCCGATCTGCAGGCATTTGCGAACGGCGTCAATGCGGCCATGGAACGGCAGCCGCTTCCCGTCGAGTTCCGCCTGCTGCTTTATCGGCCGCGCCCTTGGACCGTTACGGATTCGCTCTCGGTCGCGCTCGCCGTATCGATCGCGCTGGGCGATTCCTATCACGACGTGCTCGAACGCAACGACGCGTGGCGTCACTACGGCCCCGCGGTGTTCGCACAGCGGTATCCGTTGAGCGATCCACGATACGATGTGTCGCTCGCGGGAACGCTGGATGCGCCTGCCCTTCGCCCTTCGACTTCGCTCGCTGACGCTCGCTACGCTCAGGATGACAAAATTGGAAGCTCCGCATTTCGTCAAAGACCGCGGATCGGGAGTAATGCGTGGGCGGTGGGGGCGGCGCGTGCTGCCGGCGGTCGCGCGCTGCTGGCCAACGATCCATTTGGAGCTGACGATTCCGGGGTTATGGTACGTCGTCGATTTGCGCGCGCCGGGGATTCACGTTGCCGGTGCGGCGATTCCCGGCGCGCCCGGCGTCGCGCTGGGCCATAACGAGCGCCTGGCGTGGGGCGCGACCAACGCCGACGTGGCAAGCACCAGCGTTTACGCGGCGGGCAAACTGCCGCGAAACGGATGGCATACCGAGCGATTTGCCGTGCGATTCGGTTCGCCCCTGACGCGGGCGTTTTATCGCAACGGCGAGTTTTTCGGTTCAGCAGATTCGTACGACGGTAACCGGCTCGTGCTTGTGCGTTGCGCGCACCTCTATGGAACCAATCCGATCGCGACGTTTTTAGCCCTCGACCGGGCGCGCGGCGCCGTCAATGCCGAACGGGTGTTGGCGCGCTACACCGGACCGGCGGAGAACTTCGTGCTCGCCGATACGAGCGGCGCGGTCGCGTACCACCTCGCCGGTACGGTCGTCGACGATCCCGCCTGGGGGCGCTACGTCCACGCGGCGCGCGATCGCGCCACACCGCTCGCACCGATCGCATTCGCCCGATTGCCGTCGCTCGTGCCGCGCCGCGACGCGGCGATCGTCACGGCCAACAATAAAATGTACGGGACCGGCTATCCGTACCGGCTCGCACCGTTCTTCGATCCGCCGTATCGAGCGTATCGCATCGCCGCGCTGCTGCACGCGCGCAGCATCTATGACGTCGCGTATTTTGAGAGGATGCAGCTCGACGAGGTTTCGCCGATCGACCGCGAGTTCGCGCGGCGCCTTAGTGAGTTCGCCGCCGCGACCGGTAACCGCGAGTTAGTAAACGCGTTGCGCGCGTGGAACGGATCGTTTTCGTCGGGCTCGCGTTTGGCGACGGTCGTGCACTCGGTGCGAATCGGAGCGCAGGAGACCGCGCCGTCGTTGTACGCCGCGCTGGAGACCTTGCGCAGCGGCGACGCGAACTCGAATCTCGGTGCCGATCTTGCCGGCGAGCTCTTTGACGCGGGCAGCGTCAAGGAGTCGTGGGGACGCGCGGGCGCGGTCAACGTCGAGCATCCGCTGGCACCCTTGCATTTCGGATTTCTCAACGGATCGACGTTTCCGGGCGCAGGCGACGAGTACACGATCCGCTTGCAGGAGCCCGGTTTCGCGCAGAGTTTCCGTGCCGTGTGGGATGTGGGTGACTGGGATGCGGGGGGCATCGCGATTCCCAGCGGTGAGTCGGGCAGACCGGGCTCGGCGCACTATCTGGACGAGTCGGGCGCCTGGGTCGCGGGCGCAATGGAGCCGCTTCCGTTTAGCGCTCCTGCCGTTGCGGCGACAACGCGCTCGACATTGACGTTACGACCGTAGCGCGATCGTACGACTTCGCGCCTTCGGCGCTACGCTCGGGATGACACAAGCTTACGATGACGGCGATGGGTTTATGCCGGCTATGGCGCTCGCCACGTGCGAGGCAGCTTGTTTGCGGCCGTGGGCGAGCTCGTGATCGATGAGGCGCGCGCCGATGGCGTGCATTGCCTCGACCAGCCGGTTGCGGTATGGCACGAACCACTCCCACGGCGCCCATTGCGACGTTAAGCCGGCCACGAGCGCTGCTAAGGTGTCGGCGAGGTGCGAGCTCAGCGCGTCATTGAGCGGGTCGCTCGTGGCGGCCAACTCGAGGATCTCCGCGTAGTTCGACGTTATGCCTTGGCCAAGGGCGATGACGCTTTGCGAGACGACGATGGCACCGGCATCGTGAAGCTGCATGCGCGCGCGGTGCACGCACACCTTCAATGCGTTGATCGCGCGATCGCCGTCTAAATCGGGCCACAACCGGTCGATGACCGCATCGCGACGAACCGGGCCGATGAGCGCGAGCAGTACGAGGAGCTGGCGCGTGCCTTCGGAGACCCGCACGAAATTGCCGTTTCGGCGCACGTCGCCGCGAGCCACGTCGATCGTGAGTTTGGCTCCCTTCGACCAGAGAATGCGTTCCTCGTTGGTAACGACGGGCGTACGCTCGACGAACGGCCGCAGCATGCCCACTTCGCGCCCGCCGGCGAGATAGGCCAACATCGCGGTACGAATCGCGGGCGAATCCGACGCCGCCGACATTTCCGCAGCCTCTTTGAGGATTGCCGATCCATTCGGTACGCCGCGCTCGTAAGCAAAGACGCGTGAGAGAATGCGCAGCGCGTAATCGCCGCTTCCGTCGGCGGCGACGATCGCGCGCCGGGCGTAATCGAGGACGTGCTGCGGGTCCTGCGTTTCGGCCGCGAGCACGATAGCGGAACGGGAATCGAGCACGAGTGACGGCTTGCCATTGGAGAAGTCGCGACCCCACATTGCGCCGAGCAACGGCCAGAGCGCAGGCACCGCATAGAGATGCGCCAGATGCGCAAACTCGCGGCGATGGCGAGTGAACGCCTCGCGATCCTTGGCGAGCCACGCAACGAAGGTCGCCATCATCGCGCCGTACGCGGCGTACCCTTGGTAGGCACCCAAGTGCGCTAAGGTGTTGAACATGTCGTGAATCTCTTGAACGCCGGGCATCGTTCCCAACCGGATTTGCGCGTTGAGCGCGGCGCGCAAATGCAGCGCGTACCACGACGGCACGGCATTGAGAAAGCGCGAGGCCGACAGCCAGCGGTTCTGCACTTCCCGATAGCGGCCGTAGGCCGAGGCCAGGTACATATGCGCGAGATCGCGCAGCGCGGCATCTTCAGCCGGTGACGCGTCGATTTCGTTGAGCGGCGGGGCGTACATCTCCGCCGCCGGCACGTCGCCGGCTTCGACAAAAAGCATCGCCGTGACCGAAGCGATCCATCGCCAGGTTCGTTCGGGCAGATGATCGTGACGCTCCAGGATACGCGCGCCTTCACGTGCCAGGCGCAGCGACGGAACGACGAAAAAGCGGGCCGGGATGAGCTGCAGCCACAGTAACGGGTATCGCTCGTATTCCGGGACGGAGCCCGAGAAGTGTTCGAGCTCCATGCCGGGGTACGCAAAGCCACTGAGATTCTGGGTTTCGTCAAAGGGCATCTCGTCGAGAACGCGCGCCGCCGCGGCTAAATCGCCGGCAACGATCAGCGCGCGCGCCGCGCGCAAGGGTTCGCCCTGGCCCATGAACCGCTCTACAGCCTCGCGTGTATAATGCTCGAGCTCAGGGCGATAGCGCGTCGTGACGAGTAACGCGAGCAGCCGTCGCACGCGGATCTCACCGGCGATACCGAGGACGGACTGCTGAGCGATACGACGATCGAAATCTTTCGGCGTCATATCGCGCGCGGCGACAGCGCGAAAGACGGCGTCGCGGATCTCCGGCGACAGCGTTTCGATGACGTGCGACTCGAGCCAGTTGAAGAGATCGGTAAGGGCGGGATCCTTGACCGAGAACGACTCGCTGAAGAGTCCGCGTTCGATGAGCTTCAACATCGCCAGCGAGGGAACGGGCCAGCCGCGGGTGAGGTAGTAAATGGCGACGAGCGCGGCGTTGCCGCTTTGCGCGTTGGAAGGCGCCCACGCGAGCAGCTCGTCGAAGGTGAGCTCGAGTTCGGAGGTTCGCAAGACGATGAGATTGTGCGGCGCAACGACGTCGATGAACGAAAATTGCAGCGGCTCGCGCCGGGTACAGATGACGATGGCGCCGCCTTCCTCGCGAGTCTCCAGCAGCAGCTCGATGACCTCTTTCCACACGTCGTCGTCGAGTTGTTCGGCCGACTCGAGCACGACGCAATCGGCGGGCTCCGGAAGATCCGCCAGGAGTTCCGCGGCGCCGATGTCTTTGCGCCCGTGCAATACGACCGGTCGATCGAAGCGCCGCGCGAACGCGCGCGCGAGCTCCGACTTCCCGAAGCCCGCGGGAGCAACGAGCGCTATGACGGGCGTCTGGCTTTTGAGGAGATCTTCCAGAACGCGCGGCTTGAATCGCGGGGCATCGTACATGAATCACAACGATGCCATAGGGTCCCAACCGCGTCTGTAAAGTAGCGATTCACATCCGTTCGATCACGTTAAACCAGGCGACCACGCCGTCGCCGACGTTGGCCAGCCGATGCGGGCGGTCGCCGGCGTAGGTGCACGAGTCGCCGGCGTCTATGACGGCGGTTTCAGAGCCAACGGTTAACTCGAGCGAACCGTGCACGACGTACGTGCGCTCGATCGACCCGGCGCCATGCGACGAGATGAGATCGGACTCGGCACCGTGCTGCATCTCGCCGTAGACGAACGTCACTTTGCTTGCCTCGACGTGCGGAGCAAGATATTTGGCTTCAGCACCCTGGCCAATGCTAATGCGCCGATGATCGATTCCGCGCATGACGGTGATGGCTTTCGGCGGCGAATCGGCTTGGACCAAGCGCGCCATCGAGACGCCCAGTGCCGCGGCGACGGCCGAGAGTAACGTGATGGTCGGCGACTTGGCGCCGCGCTCCACCTCGGAGATCATCGCCGCGGAGACGCCGGAGCGCCGCGCCAAATCGCGCAAGGTGAGCCGGGCGCTCTGCCGGAGCTGACGGACGCGGCGACCGATTGTTTGTTCGATTTCGTTCACTATAGTGCACAGAAGTTTGACGATAGTGTACTTTGTACGCTATAGTATACAATATGTTCACTAGGTCCGAAAGCCTTCCCGAGCGGAGGAAGCCGGGCGACCTAGCCGGCTTCCTACGAAGTCGTCGAAAGCAGATCCCCGCAGAAACGACCCACCTCGGTCGCACCCGCCGACTGCCGGCCCGCATCGGGCGGCCGGTCACGCAAGAAGAACTTGCCGAGGCCATTGGCGTGAGCCGCACCTGGTACGCAAGACTCGAAAATCCGGGCGCGCCGAGGACGTCCTTGCGCCTTTTACTGCGCATTGCCGATGCGTTGACGCTCGATCGACGAGCTCGCGCGCGGCTCTTTACCTTCGCGTTCGATGAAATCGAAGAGTCGGCGTAGTTTCATAACGCGCGCTTAAAATCGCGTATCCGAATTGTATCCGCGCATTGCTTAGACTGGCGTCGGCGCCTCAGGCACCATGCGCGTAGCGCCGGGAAACGATGGGGGTCACGGGGTTCTAAGAGCCGTCGGTCTTCGCTTCCGAGCGGAGCCCGTGGCCCCCTGAGGCCTGGAGTACTCCCATCAAACCAGACTTATGTACCGGTAGTCAACTCTAACTATATGGCGAACCACCCGGGCAGGGCCAAGGGCCTAGATGCCGGCCACTTCGCGCCGGCCTCGTCTGATGAAGGAGATTCTCGCATGTCCCTCTCGATTTTAGCCTTGCTTTTCGCGCTTTTCGGCCCCCATCCGGCATCTCACCAGGGCGCGGTCCACGTGAAGGCGCCCGTCATGCACCCAATGGACGGGGGCGGCGTGCTCCCCGCTAGTAGCTAGTTAACTAGGGACGAACCCGCTCGAGCGTGAACGGTCTATGCATGGAGGATAACGCGGCTACGGTAGACGTCGCCGAGCTTCTTCGTGCCGGAAGGTTCGCCGAGGCGCGGACGGCGCTGGCCGAGGTCACGACGCCCAGCGCACTGCTCGAGCGGGTTCGCGTTCACTTTCACTTCAGCGAGTACGTCGATGCCGAACGCGCGGCACGCGCGGCCGCGGCGGCCACCGACGACCCTGCGGTGCGATCGCTCGCGCATACGATGGTAAAGGCGGCGCAAGCGGGCCAAGGATTACCCGATGAGTCGCCGCTGGATATTGAAGATCTGCAAGGGCGCGAACTGTCGGCATCGCTCTACTACGTAGCGGTGGCGGCGTATTGGCGCCATGACTTCCGCGCAGTCGACGCGTGGCTGAGCACGCACGCTCCCAAAGATCCGGTGCTGCGTGCGCGCTATCTCATTCTACGCGGATTTGCCGCCGCGGGAGCGGGTGACGTCGCCAAACATCTGGA
Organism: Candidatus Baltobacteraceae bacterium; assembly: GCA_036488875.1. NCBI lineage: Bacteria > Bacillati > Vulcanimicrobiota > Vulcanimicrobiia > Vulcanimicrobiales > Vulcanimicrobiaceae > Vulcanimicrobiaceae bacterium. The sequence continues at coordinate 390,467 of DASXGW010000001.1, forward strand.
GTTTTCCGACGCTGCGGCGCGCATACTCCGCGCCGAAGCGCCTGAGGAAGTGTACTTACTGGCTTCGGTGGCGTTTGTCATGGCGTTACTTCTGCGCGAGCTGCCGTGGCAAGGACACGAATACATCGAGGAGCTCGAGCAACAGTTGCCGTGGCCGCCGGACCTCGAGATGTGGCGTTTTCACATTCTGCGGGGGATCGGGTGGAAACGCGCGCTCAGCGGTGCGTATCTCGACGCGATGCGCTATCTTTTGGAGGCGACGCTCCACACCGGCGACGGCATTCGGCGGGCATATGCGCTGCTCGATCGCGCGTCGATCGCGATTTTTGCTAACGAACGCGTGACGGCGTCGTCGGAGTTTACGGTCGCCGTCGGCATTCTGGATAGCATCGATTGGAAGACGGTCAAGGACGAAACGCTGCTGGTGCTTCCGTACGCGGCGCAGGTGGCCGCCGAGCTCAACGATAGCTTACATGCGCGGCGCTTTTTCGAACTGGCAGCTCGCTTGCGGGGCGGGATCGACCCGCGATGGGCGTTCGCGCACGGCGAGCGATTCGACGCGTTTTTGAGCGAAGCGGCGGCATTCACGTTCTACGACAGCAAACGCAAGCGCGCGATCCGCGAAGCCGAACGCGCCTATGAGATCTTCGCGCGTATCGGCTACGCCTGGCGCGCGGGACGTCTGGCAGTACTGCTGTATTCTGCAACGCACGACGTCGACTGGCACGCGCGCGCCGAAGAGTGGTTGGGTTACTATCCCAACAGCCCGCTGCAACGACTGCTTCCCGGCAAATCCGCCCGCCGCAAGACCGTCCGGCCGCTCTCACCGCGGCAACGCGAAGTCTTTCGCTTGATGCGTCAAGGTAAAACGGGTACGGAAATTGCCGCCGAGCTCGGCATTTCTACGCTGACCGTTCGCAATCACGAGCAGGCGGTCATGCGGTATTATAAAGTTCATCGACGCTACGACCTGCGACAGATGGCCGAATAACCATGTCGATACGGTTCTCGCTCTTGGGGCTGAGCGTGATACCACTGGCCTTCCTTCTCATAGTGGTAGCTTTGCTCGGCGTTTTGCTGTCCGATACGCGTGCGGCCGACGCGTGGGCCCAGCATTCCGACGACGTTCTCGACCAGCTTCATCTGCTGCAGAACGACATCGCGCAAGATCAGACTTACGTGCGCCAATTCATTTTTACGGGCAGTCCCGCGTCGAGGCAAGGGTACGAGACGCTCAATCCCAAGCTCGTCCCCGACGCGCGCAAACTGCAAGGACTGGTACGCGACAATCCCGAGCAGTCGAAGATCGCGGCCGGTTTCGCGACATTTGCCCAACAAGATGCCGACGCCGTGCGCACGCTCATGGTCAAGCTGGAGCACGGCGACCGCGACGCCGTCTACAAGCAGCAAGTGGCCGGCGCGATCGCCCATCCAAAAACGGAAGGCGTCGTCGATGCGTTTCAAGCGGCCGTCCGAAACTTTGAGGTGCGTGAAAACGCGCTTCGCGCCCAACGCCGGTCGAGCGCGAAAGCTTTGTGGCTGGCCCTCGACGTCGCGCTGCTCGCTGTGGCACTCGGCGGCGTCGTCGTTACGATCGTTTTGGTGCTAACGTTCGGCCGGCGGATTTCACTGCGGCTCCAGCATCTCATAGCGCAAGCCAAGGCGTTCGGCGAACGAGGGGACGTCAGCGAGGAAATCGCCGGAGGCGACGAGATCGCAAACGTTTCGCACACGCTGCACGATATGGCGGCGCAAGTGAAGGAGCGCAATGACGCGCTCGTACGCTACCGCCTCCTCGCGGAGCAGGCGCGCGACGCCATGGCTTTCATTCGCCGAAGCGACGCCTGCATTCTGGAAGCTAATCGCGCCGCGGCAGAGATGTACGGGTACCCGCTCGACGAGCTGGTCGGAATGAACGCTCGCGACCTGCGTACGGCTGAAGCGGCCACTCGGATCGAAGAAGATATTCCGCGGGACGGCCCTTTCAATGCGCTCATCGAAACCGAGCACCGCCGCAAAGACGGTACGCCGTTTCCAGTCGAGATCGCAATGCAGAGCGCGATCCTCAACGGCGAGCACGTGGTGGTGAGCGTCGTCCGAGACATCACGCAGCGGCGGCAATCGGAACGCACCGTCCGGGAGGCGCTCGCGCAGGCGGTCGAGGCATCGCGCCTCAAGAGCGAGTTCGTTGCCACGATGAGCCACGAGATTCGCACGCCGATGAACGGCATCATCGGCATGACCGAGCTGCTTCTCGACACGCCGCTCAACAAAGAGCAGCGCGAGTGCGCGACGACAGCGAGCGAATCGGCGCACGCGCTGCTGGGCATCATCAACGACATTCTGGATTTTTCGAAGATCGAGGCGGGCAAGATCGAACTCGAAATGGTTGAGATCGATCTTTTGCGCAAGATCGAAACCGTCGGCAATCTGCTGAGCATGCAGGCTAGCGCCAAAGGCATCTCGCTGATGACGTACGTAGACCCGGCGATTCCGTCGCGGCTGCTCGGCGACCCGGTGCGGCTGCGGCAAATCCTGGTCAACCTCGCCGGTAACGCCATCAAGTTCACCCAAGAAGGCGGTGTCGTTCTCTCGGCCGATCTGATTTCACGCGAAGGCTCGACGGCGCGCGTTCGGCTCGCGGTCACGGATACGGGTATCGGCATCGATCCCGAAACGGTGCCGCACCTGTTCACGCCGTTTACGCAGGCCGACGGAGCGACGACGCGCCGTTTCGGCGGCACCGGCTTGGGACTGACCATAACGAAGCACCTCGTTGAAGCGATGGGCGGCACGATCGGGGTCGACACGGCGCGGGGTAAAGGCTCGACGTTCAGCTTTTCCTTGAACTTCCGCATTGCGCGCGAGGCTAGCAGCGGGCCGCGCGAAGAGCTCCACGGCTTACGCGCGCTGGTCGTCGACGACGACATCATCGCGCGCGACGTTCTCGGACGCTATGTGACGTCGTGGGGCCTTCACGCCACAACGGTGGAAACCGGTCCGGAAGCGCTCTACTCGCTGCGGTCGGCGATCCGGCGCAAGGCACCGTTCGACGTTGCGCTCGTCGACCTGCGTCTGGCTGAAAGCGACGGTATCGAACTCGGCAAGGTGATCCTCGCCGATCCCGAGCTGCGCGCAACGAAGCTCATTCTCGTCACGGCATTCCAGGCGTCGTCGACGGGGAAAGAGGCGATTGCCGCCGGATTCAGCGCGTTTCTCACCAAGCCGATTCGCCAATCGCAGCTCTACGACAGCATCGCCAATGCCGTGCTCGGTAAGGCTGCGGCGAGCCCCGAGTCCGTACTGCAGCACGCGCCGATGGCTTCGAGCCACGAGCGCATTTTGTTAGCCGAAGACAACGCCGTCAACCAACAGGTCGCGCTGCGCCAGCTCGAGCGGCTGGGATTCGATGCCGAGGTCGTGCCCGACGGCGCCGCGGCGGTCGAGCGCGCGACGACCGAACGTTTCGATTTGATCTTCATGGACTGCCAAATGCCTGTGCTCGACGGATTCGAAGCAACGCGACAGATACGCCGGTACGAAACGCAAACCGGGCGGCACGTTCCCATCATCGCGATGACCGCAAACGCGCTCACCACCGATCGCGAAAACTGCGTCGCCGCCGGTATGGACGACTACGTTGCAAAACCCGTCGGCATCGAGAGCTTACGCGCCGTGTTGGAGCGGTGGTTGCGCAGGGCCGGCAAGCCCGTGTTCGACGACGAGCGCCTCGCGGGACTTTTCGACGGCGATCCGGGCGGAGAGCGCGATTTTCTCGCGTTGACGATGTCCACGCTGCAATCGCTCTGCGAGCGCATTGCCAAAACGGTGGAGGAGCACCGGCTGATCGAACTCGCGCACGAGCTTAAAGGCGCCGCCGGAAACGCCGGCGCCGTGGAGCTGGCACAAATCGCCGAAGCGCTCGAGCGCGCCCTCAAAAGCAACGCCGGCCAGCCCACGATCCGAGCGACGATCGACGGTCTCGGCGCGGCCTGCGACCGGCTGCGGCTGACCCTCGATCGGCAGATCAACAAGGAGGTTCCGTCTTAGCATGCTCGTTCTCGCCGTTGACGATTCCGATCTCAACCTTTCCGTCTATAAGAGCGTCCTCGGTCACATCAAGGGCGTCACCGTCGCGCCTTTCACCGATCCACAACAGGCCCTGGAGTGGACGCGCGATCACGTCCCCGACTTGACCATCGTCGATTATCACATGCCCGGCTTCGACGGAATGGAGTTTCTCGAACGCTTTCGGCAGCATCCCCACACGTGCGAGGCGCTGGTCGTGATGGTTACGGCCGACGCCGAGCGCGAAGTACGACATCGCGCCTTGTCGAACGGGGTCAACGACTTTCTCAACAAGCCGATCGATCCGGTCGAGTTTCAGGCGCGCGTCCACAACCTCTTGGAACTCGCAAGCAGCCGCAAGAAAATGGCGGATCGTGCGGAGTGGCTGCGAGCGGAAGTCGAGCGCGCGACCGAAGCGATCGCGTCGCGCGAGATCGAAACCATTTTACGCCTCACCCGCGCCGCCGAGTTCCGTGACGATATCACCGGAATGCACGTCATCCGCGTCGGACATATCTGCGCCACGCTCGCGCGCGGCATGGGCATGCCCGAAGAGACCAGCCGGAGGTATCTCTTGGCCGCACCGATGCACGACATCGGCAAGGTTGCGACGCCGGACGGCATTCTGCTCAAACCCGGACCGCTGACGCCCGACGAGTTCGAGATCATGAAACTGCATACGATTGCCGGCTATGAGATTCTCAAAGAGAGTGCGTCGGAGATGCTGCAGCTCGCGGCGGAGATTGCACTCACGCATCACGAGCGGTTCGACGGGAACGGCTACCCGCGTGGAATGAAGGGATCGGAAATTCCGCTCAGCGGAAGACTGTGCAGTTTGGCCGACGTGTTCGACGCCTTGACGTCGGCGCGTCCGTACAAAGAAGCGTGGACGATCGAGGCCGCCGTGGAAAACATCGACTCGGGTCGCGGAAAGCAGTTCGATCCCGAACTCATAGAGCTGTTCCATCGCTGCTTCGACGAGATCGTCGCCATCAAACAGCGCTTCGGCGCGAGCCACTCGGGAACGCTAGCGAGCATCCGCAGTGCCTGAGTCTGGTCCGAAGAAGCAAATTCTCGTCGTCGACGACAATGCGGCGGCGACGGTCCTCTACGAACGAGTGATCGCGAAGATTTACAATTGCGTCGCCGTTTGTTACACCGATCCGCAGGCGGCGCTCGACTGGGCGCGGACCAACGCTCCCAGTTTTGCGGTGGTGGATTATCGCATGCCCGACATCGACGGCCTCGACTTCATCCGCCGATTCCGGCTGCTCCCGGGACATAGCGCGATTCCGTGTCTCATCCTGACCGCGGCGAAAGATCCAGCGATCCGGCAGCAGGCCCTGGAGCTGGGCGTCGTGGATTTTCTCACCAAACCGGTCAATCCCGATCGCCTGGTCGAGCATATAAAGCGCGCGCTCAAAGCACAGGGAGGGTTTCCCTAGAGGCTAGCCGATTACCGAAGCATGCAGCTCGGAATGATCGGATTAGGGCGCATGGGCGCCAACATGGTGCGCCGCTTGATGCGCGCCGGACATACCTGCGTCGTGTACGACCGCGATGCGAGCGCCGTGAAAGCGCTAGCCGAGGAAGGCGCGACGGGCGCGAGCTCGACCGCCGACTTCGTTTCGAAGCTGACGCAGCCGCGGGCCACGTGGCTAATGGTGCCGGCGGGTGTGGTCGACAGCGCGATCGCCGAACTGTCGCCGCTATTGACAAAAGGCGACGCGCTCATCGACGGCGGCAACTCGTATTACATCGACGATATCCGTCGCGCGCAGACCCTCCTTCCGAATGGCATCGATTATCTCGACGTCGGTACGAGCGGCGGCGTGTGGGGACTCGACCGCGGTTACTGCATGATGATCGGTGGTCCGGACGCGGCGGTCAAACGGCTCGATCCGATCTTTTCGACGCTGGCTCCCGGACGCGGGTCGATCGATCGCACGCCCGGACGCGACAAACTCGGCGGCACGGCCGAGATGGGATATCTGCACTGCGGCCCGAGCGGTGCCGGTCACTTCGTGAAGATGGTGCACAACGGCATCGAGTACGGCATCATGGCAGCTTACGCCGAAGGACTTGGCGTCCTGAAATCGGCCAACATCGGGAAGCAGAAGCAAGAGTATAACGCGGAGACGACGCCGCTGCGCGATCCCGAGCACTATCAATACGATCTGAATCTTACCGACGTCACCGAAGTTTGGCGGCGCGGGAGCGTCGTCGCATCGTGGCTTTTGGATTTGACGGCGACTGCATTGACGGAAGATCCGCAGCTGGCCAAGTTCGAGGGGCGCGTTTCGGATTCGGGCGAGGGCCGCTGGACGATCAAAGCGGCGATCGACGAGGCTGTTCCCGTTCCGGTGCTCAGCTCGGCACTCTTCGCGCGATTCAGCTCGCGTGGTGAAGCGGAGTTTCAGAACAAGCTCTTGTCGGCGATGCGCTATGAGTTCGGCGGACACTTAGAGCAGAAGTGACGTGCCCGACGCTCCGGAAGTTCGCGAGCTGCACGAAGCAGCGACCGCAGCGTCAATCGCCGCTGATTATTTAGCGCTCGCAGATCTCGCGCGTCAAATGATCCAACTGAGCGAGCGCACGCAGGACGCGCGCGGCGTGGCTTGGGGGCGTTACTTCTCCGGCGTCGCTTTCTATCAGCGCAGCGACGGTCCGGCGGCGCAGCGCGAGTTTCGGACCTCGCGCGACCTCTTCGAAAAGATCGGCGATCGCGAAGGCGTGGCGCGAGGCATGCTCGGACTTGCGGTCGTCGCGCTCGACATCGACGCCGACGTTGACCAAGCGCGTCATCTGTACGATTTAGCCGCACCGATTTTGCGCGCTGTGGGCGACAGTCGCGGGCTGGGCAACGTTCTCGGTAACCTCGGCGAAATTTGCCGGCTCGAGGGCAGTCCCGGCAAAGCCGAAGGATACGCGGCCGAAGCGCTGGAGCTTTTTCGCGAATCGGACAACCACGCGCTAGCCGGATGGCAGCTCACCAACATCGCGCATTTTCGCTTGCTGCTTCGCGACGAAGTCGGCGCGATCGACTGCATGCACGAAGCCTACGAAGAGCTCTCGCAAGACCCCGTTCCGCGTTGGATCGCGTGGTACTTCGATACGTGGTTCATCATCGCGGCGACCCTGGGCCACTGGGAAAAAGCCGCACAGATCTATGCATTCTCCAATCGCTACCGCGACGAGCACAGCGCGCCGCGCTATCAGGGAATCCTTCCGTGGTTTTCGGGGCCCGTCGAGCAGCTCTCGCAGAACATCGGCGACGACGAGCTGCCCAAACTGTTCGACGCGGGCGAAGTGTTAACGGTCGACACCGCGATAGCGCTCGTTTTTGAAATTGTTTGATAAAGGTCTCTAACCCCGCAAAGAAAACATCGGTGGAATGGAGACCTCATCGACTGCGCGTTCAGGCACTCTCGCAATAGTTACCGGCGGCCTCATCGTCGGTTGCTTAGACTTAGCGTACGCGATCGTGGTCTACAGCCCAAAAGCGCCGATTCTGATCCCGCAAACGATTGCGAGCGGTATCCTGGGAGCGGCTTCGTACGCCGGTGGAGCGTCATCGGCCGTGCTGGGCGTCGTCTGCCATTTCTTCATCGCGTTTTGCGTCGCCACCGTGTACTATTTGGCGAGTCGCAAGCTGCCATTTCTGGTAACGAGCGCCGTGCCGTGGGGAATGGCGTACGGATTGATGGTGTATTGCGTGATGCACGGACTCGTGTTGCCGCTTTCCAACGCCGCGCACCGGCCGATTCCGCCGGTGTACGTCATTACCGAGTTCATCGAGCACGCCTTTTTCGTCGGGCTTCCGGTGGCGCTAACGACGCGCTATTTTACGGGACGCGCGCGATAGCGCTCTCGAGTGCAGCCTCGAACTCGCGCGGGCGATCGATCATGACGAAGTGCCGCGACGGCTGGATCAAGATCACCTTGCCGCGTTTAGTGTGCGCTACCCAGGCCTGATAGGCGTGAAGTTTCGCGGCAGGCGTTTTGAAGGTGCCGTAGGGGTCGATGACCGGGTCGAACGGGATAATGGCGGTGAAGGGCGCGTCGATTTTATATAGCTGCGGCGTGAGATCGAGTAAGAGCGCCGCGCGCATCCACGCCACGATGGCTTGAGGATCGCTGCGGCCGGCGAGCGCCGTCATCGCCGCAACGTCCGCTTTTCGGGTGATGGTGTATTGCAGCATGTTGTCGTGAAGAGCAGACGCAAGCTGGGCTTGCGAACTCTTTTCGTATGGTGCGACCGACCGGGCGACGGCAGCATCGCGCTGCTTCTGCGTCGGTGCTTCGGGATAACCGCCTTCGACGGTGACGATGTTGGCTGCGTCGCTTCGGTACGTCTCGGCGAACATCACGGTGATCGTGCCGCCCAGGCTGTGGCCGATGACTGTCACGTTCGTCAGCCGGCGAGACGTGATGAGCGTGTGAATCGACTCGACGGCTCGCCGCATCAGATCCTCGCCCCGGACCATCGGCCGGCCGTCGAAGCCGGGAAGCGCCAGGGTGAATACATCGTACTTTGGAGCGAGTGCGGCGATTTGCCGGTCCCAGATCCAGGGTCCGCACGACAAGCACGGCACGAAGATCAACGGACGCGCGTGCGGCTTACCATATTCGGCGACGTGAGTGATACCCACATCAAATGTCGCGCGCGGCGCCGGCGTTGCAACGCCGGCGAAGAGCAGGGCAGCGACAGCGAGCATCACAGTGGGCGCTTAGGGACAGCGTTGATGCTGCGGCGCCTCGCTGCGTTGCTGTTGACGTTCTTGGCGGTACGCCTCGACCTGCTGCGGCGTCAGGACTGCCAAGATGCTTTGGCGCAGCTGGCGGTTGGCTTCCATATCGAGCGGCGAACCGGCGGGATGCGCTTGCGAGTACTGTCCGATCAGCGCCTGAATCTGGCTCTGCTGCTGCGGCGTCAAACCCAGCGACGCGAAACGGCGCATCAAGCGACTATAGAGCTGCTGCTCCGAGGGCGTCACGCGCGGATGGTTCTGCCCGCACTGCGGGGCGCCTTGAGGCGGTGTCTGCGCGAACGCATTGCCCGCGCTGCTCAACGCCAGAATTGAAAAAATAAGGCCGGTGAGTAAAGTCTTCATACGCTCCTGTTCAGTACCCTCGCTTACCCGCCTGTGGCCTCGCATTAGAGGTCGATGTGAATAAGGGTGCCGAAATTCCCGCGCTGTCTTTTTGCCCAGAATAGGAGCGCCTGTGGTCGTAGTTCGTGCGCTATTGACGTGCAGCATCTTTCTCGCTGCCGCTGCGTTTTTTCCGCATCCGGCGGCGGCAGCGCCGCTGCTGCTCCAGAGCCCGACCGTCAGCCGCTCGCAGATCGCATTCGTCTACGCCGGCGACATCTGGGTGGTGGGGCGCGAGGGCGGACAAGCGCGCCGTTTGATCACCGGCTACAATCTCGCCAGCGCACCATACTTTTCGCCCGACGGTTCAAAAATCGCGTTCAGCGCGAACTACGACGGGCGCGTCAGCGTCTACGTCGTGCCGGCCGGCGGCGGACAGCCCAAGCGCCTCACGTACCATCCGTTGGCCGACGTCACGGTCGGTTGGACGCAAGACGGCTCGCGCGTGCTGTTCCGTTCGGGGCGCAACAGCGCGACCGACGCGCGCCAACTCTACACGATCCCCGCGACCGGCGGCCTTGCGACGATGCTGCCGCTCAACGACGCGCAAGTCGGTTCGTATTCACCCGACGGCACGCACTTCGCCTACGTTCCCAACGGGCAATGGGAACCGTACTGGCGCGACTATCGCGGTGGACAGCACACGCCCATTTGGGTTGCCAATCTTGCCGACTCATCGGTCAAGCGCGTTCTCAACGACAACGTCAACTATGACGATCCGATGTGGATCGGCGATTCGATCTACTACCTCTCCGACCGCGACGGCTCGTTCTCGCTGTACGCCTACGACACGCGAACCGGGAACTCGTCGAGGCTCGTCGACAACCGCAACGGGTTCGACATCGTTTCCGCATCGGCCAACGACGGCGAGATCGTGTATTCCCAGTTCGACTCGATCCATCTTTACGATCCCGCCTCGCGTAGCGATCGTCACGTGCCGATTACGATCGCCGACGAACTGCCCAACGTGCGGCCGCACTGGATAAAAGTGGCAAAAGAGATCGACAACGCGCAGATCTCGCCGACGGGCGTGCGTGCCGTCTTTGAAGCGCACGGCGAGATCCTGACGGTACCGACCGAGCACGGCGACATCCGCAATCTCACGCAAACGCCCGGCGCCGCGGAACGCGATCCGGCGTGGTCGCCCAACGGCAAGTACATCGCGTACTTTTCCGACGCAACCGGCGAGTACACGTTGCGCATCAAGGATCAAAAAGGTCAAAAGCCGGCGAGAACGATCCAACTGGAACCGCGACCGTCGTACTATTACACGCCGACGTGGTCGCCGGACAGCAAGAAGATCGCGTATCTCGACAAGCATCTCGGCATGTACTACATCGACGTGTCGGCAGAGCATCCCGTACCGGTGAAGTTTGACGCGCAGCGCCTCGAGAATTTCGGCGCCAGCTTCGATGCGGTCTGGTCGCCCGATAGCCGTTATATCGCCTATACGATCGGGCAACCCAACTTCTTGAATGCGGTGTACGTCTACGATACCAAGGCGGCGCGTGCGTACGAGATTACCGACGGGATGAGCGATTCGACGCATCCGGCCTTCGACGCATCGGGGAAATACCTGTACTTCCTTGCGAGTACGAACACCGGCTTCAACACGGCCGGATTGGACATGGAATCGGACGAGCGTCCGACCACGAGCAGCGTGTACGCCGTCGTTTTGCAAAAGTCGCAGCAATCACCGGTCGCGCCCGAAAGCGACGAGGAGACCGCAGGCAGCTCCGATGAGCCCGAAGATTCCGACACTCCGGCGCCTTCGGCGAAAGCATCAGCGAAGGCTTCGCCGAAGCCCAAACCGTCGCCGGAGATCGATTTCAACGATATCGGGCAGCGCATCGTATCGCTGCCGATACCGCAGGCGAACTACGTCTCGCTTCAGGCGGCGGGCAAGGGTCGCATTCTTCTGGGTCAAGCACCGGTAACGAGCGTATTGCCGACGCCTCCGCTGATCTCCGTCATTGCGTTCGACACGTCGTCGCGCAAGACGCAGACGCTCGCGACGAAGGTCGAAGGGTTCATCGTTTCGTCCAACGGCAAGAAGATGCTGCTCCAGGCCCCCGGCGACGACGACGCCGACAAGTGGTCGATCGTTTCGACCGAAGAGGCGGCCAAGGACGACGACGGATCGCTCGACCTCAGCGACCTCGAGGTGTACTCCGTTCCGCACGAGGAGTGGGCCCAGATGTATCGCGAGACGTGGCGGATCGAGCGCGACTTTTTCTACGATCCGCACTATCACGGGCTCGACATCGCAGCCGCGCAACGGCGTTTTTCGGTGTTTCTTCCGGGCCTTGCCTCGCGCGACGACTTCACCTATTTGACGCAACGGATGATCGGCTATTTGGAAGTCGGGCATCTGTGGGTGAACGGGCCCGAGCCGACCGTCGATAAGGTGTCGGTCGGGATGCTCGGCGCGGATTATACCGTCGCCAACGGGCGTTTCCGCTTCGCCAAGATCTACAGCGGCGAAAACTGGAACCCGCAAATGCGCGCGCCGCTCACGCAGCCGGGCCTCGACGTCAACGTCGGCGACTATTTACTGGCGGTTAACGGAAAGCCCGTGCGCGCGGATCGCGAAGTCTACGCGGCGTTCGAAGAGACCGCCGGCAAGCAAACGACCATCACGGTCGGACCGAATCCCAACGGAACGGGCGCGCACGACGTGACCGTGATACCGCTCGCGAGCGAGCGCGCGTTGCGCTATCGCGATTGGATCGACCAAAACCGGCGCACCGTGGATCGTTTGAGCGGCGGCCGCATCGGCTACGTCCACTTGCCCGACACGGAGTATGGCGGGTTCACCAACTTCAACCGCTACTACTTCGCGCAAGTCGGCAAAGAAGGCATCATCCTCGACGAGCGCTACAATCACGGTGGCCAACTCGCCGACTACATCATCGACGTCCTCAGCCGCAAAACGCGGGCGGTCATCAAGTCGCGCGACGGGAAAAGTTATACCGATCCGCCGCTTGCAATTACCGGACCAAAGATCATGCTCATCAATCAGTACGCGGGATCGGGCGGCGACGCTATGCCGTGGCTATTCCGTCAGGCGGAGATCGGTCCGCTCGTCGGCGTGCGCACCTGGGGCGGACTCGTCGGCATAGGCGGCTATCCGACCTTGATGGATGGCGGCGCCGTGATGGCACCGCGCATTGCGATCGGCGGACTACACGGCCAGTGGGAAGTCGAAGGACACGGCGTCGCACCCGACCTCGAGGTGCAAGAAGATCCGGCGCACTACCGCCGCGGCGATGACAATCAGCTCGAAGCCGCGGTGAATCTGGGGCTGAAGATGCTGCGCGAACATCCGATTCCGCAGTATCCGATTCCGCCGTATCCCAACCACAATCCGGAGTTGCCGCCGCAATGAAAGTTCGCCGCCGAGTGGCAGCCGCGCCTGCCCTTCGACTTCGCTCGCTGCGCTCGCTACGCTCAGGATGACAATGCTTGGCTCAAGATGACATTGTCAGTTGAGGGCAGGTAGGCGTTGACGATTGTGAGGGGATCGTAGGCGGAGATTTCGGGGAGCGCATCGGCGGCGTTTTCACGGCGTACTGCGCGCAGCGCGTCGACGGCGTCGGGTAACGCATACTGTTCGCCGACGATCGACGCGATAAACCGGCCGCCGCGAATTTCGCCTCGCGCTTCTAAGCGACGCAACGCGTGCAGCACCTCGCGCCACGGTGCTGCGATCGATTCGCGCGCGGCGACGTCGCGGAAAACGACGCCCCAGCGCGCGAGCAGCCGGCGCGCGAACGATTCGGCGTCGACGGCGTCGGTCACGCCAACCAGGCGCGTCCAGCGGCCGCCCGACGAACGCGGACGCGCGCGCAGACCTTTTTCCCCCAAGCGGCGTTTGGCGTCGATGAGCGAGCGCAGCGCGTCGAAACCGTCGGCGGTCACGAGTCCGGCCGCGACGAGCTGCCACAACGCTTCCTCGACTTCAGCCGCAAGCCGTTTTGCGCCGCGCACGATCTCCGCGAAGAACGGGGCGCCCCGCCGATCGATTTCGGCGAGCACGTCGATCGCGGCGTGCGAAAGGCCTTCCGGTTCGCTCGGACGCCGCACGACGAGCTCGTCGGAGTCGACGCGCGTGAACAGCGAGATCGGCGCGAGTTTGGTCGGGCGAACTCGGCGTTTGCGGTCTTCGTCGACGGGCGTGAGCGCCGGATGCGGCGTGAGGCGTCCCCACATCACTTCACCCGAATAGCAGAGCCGGTCGAGAAACTCGCTCTTATAGCCCGCGACGCGCTTGGGTAGAATCTGTGCCTCCCACGCGGCGGCGGGGATTTCGTAGCCTTCGAGCTGGCGAATGACTTGCAGCGTTCCGTCGATGCCGTGCAGACGAGACACGGGCGCGACGTGCTGCCAGCGATAGAGGAAGCGCGCGTAGATGTCGGTCGTTACCGGTTCGATCTCGCGCCGGAGCTGTCCGATGGTCAGGCGATGGATGCGCGCGAGCACGCGGCGATTGCACCACTCCTCGTCGCCGTCTTTGCTGCGGAAGCGACCGCGCAGAACCTGGCCTTCGGTTTCGAGTTTGATCATCGACGCCGTCACGGCTTCGTCGTCGACGCCGAGCGTCGTTGCGAGCTCGGACACCGTTACCGGACCGCTGCACTCCAGCCAGCCGCGCACGATTTCCGTGAGCGCCTCCTGCGGATGTTCCGGAACGCTCATGCCGGGAACGGCTGCGATTTCGGGCGTTAGCTGGATGTCGCCGTAAGCCTTGCGCACGAGGTCAAGACGCTCCGCGCAGACCCAATATTCGCCTGCCCTTCGACTTCGCGCCCCTTGGGCGCTACGCTCAGGATGACAAAGCAGAGCAGCACGCCTTTGCTCTGTTAGCGTGTGAAACCACTCTTGCCAGGCTGGGATTGGTGGCACCACGACCAGTGTTGCCAAGGCGTCGTGGAGTTCTTCGGCGTCGCGAACGACCGGCCACGATTCTTGCGCGACTTCGGCGATGGCGGCGGGATCCAAGATGCCGGCGCCGTCGAAATCGGTGCGCGTCATGCGACGCAGCTGGACGGCGCGGGTACGGCGTTCTTCAAGCGGCGCGTCGTCGAGATACGCAAACGGATTGGCGTTGAGGATCTCGTGGCTGAACTGCGACGGCTCGGGGGTGTCGACGGCGACCGTGCGAATCGTTCCCCGCTCGATCCCGCCCAGAATCGCGGTGAGACCGTCGAGATCCATGGCTTCGTGCAGACAGTTCTCGATCGTCTCGCGGACGAGCACGTGATCGGGAATGCGAATCGGGCCGGTGAGATTCTCGGGACACGCGACTTGATCGGGGAAGACCGACGCGAGCAGATCGTCGGCGCGCATGCGCAGCAACTGCGGGGCGACTTTGCGTCCGCCGCGCTGCCGTAAGATCGCCAGCGATCGCATGGCGTTCCAGCGCCAGCGCGCCTCGAACATCGGCGCGGGCAGCAGCGCTTGCGTGAGCACCTTTTCGACGCTGGCGGACTTGATGTATTCGAACACAGCGTCGAGCGGAAACGCGTGCTGCTCGGCGAGCGAAATGCAGATGCCGTTATCGGTGGCCGCGGCTTGCAGCTCGAAGTTGAAGCCGACGCAGAAGCGCTTGCGCAGCGCGAGTCCCCACGCGCGGTTGATGCGCGCGCCGAACGGTGCGTGAATGATGAGCTGCATCCCGCCGCCTTCATCGAAGAAGCGTTCGGCGACGATGGTGTCGCAAGTGGGAACCACGCCCAGCGACGCTTTTCCGACGCGCACGTAGTTGACGATCTGTTCGGCACCCGCGCGGTCGACGCCGCACTCGTTTTCCAGTAACGCGAGCGCTTTGTCGTCGGAAAGCTCGTCGATGGCCCGGCGCAAGCCGGAGACTTCTTCGGAGAGCTCGATCGTACGGCCCAAGCCTTCGCCGTTCCAGAACGGCACGGTCGGCGGCGCGCCGTGGGCGTCTTCCACGCGCACCGTGCCGGCCTCGACGCGGCGAATCTTCCACGAGGTGGTGCCGAGCAAGAAGATGTCGCCGGCCAGGCTTTCGATGGCGAAGTCTTCGTCCAGCGTGCCGACGAGGTGGCCGTCGGGCTCGGCGATCACGCGATAGTTCGCGACTTCGGGAATCGCGCCGCCGCACGTAATCGCGGCAAGGCGCGCGCCGCGTCGCGCGCGCAGCACGCAGTTGACGCGATCGTAGTGCAAGAACGTGCCGCTTCGTCCGCGCGAAGTGGCGATGCCGTCGGCGAGCATCGAGACGACCTCGTCGAAATCTTTGCGCGGAAGCTCGCGGTAGGGATACGCGGTGCGCACGAGCGCGAAGAGCTCGTCGTCTTTCCAGTCGCGCGTCGCGCACGCGGCGACGATCTGCTGCGCGAGAATGTCGAGCGGGGCGTTGGGGATGCAGAGCTTGTCCATTTCGCCGCCGCGCATCGCGCGCACGAGAGCGGCACATTCGAGCAACTCGTCGCGAGTGGTAGCGTAGATCGTGCCTTGCGGTTTGGCGCCGACCCAGTGCCCGGAGCGGCCGATACGTTGCAGCGCCGTCGCGATCGCGCGCGGGCTGCCGAGCTGCACGACGCGATCGACGGTGCCGATGTCGATGCCCAGCTCGAGCGACGCGGTGGCGACGACCGCGCGCAGCTCGCCGTTCTTCAAGCGATTCTCGGCTTCAAAGCGCGCCTCGCGGGCAAGGCTGCCGTGATGCGGCATCACGAGCCCGGCGCCAAGGCGTTCGGTCAGCGCGAAGGCGACGCGCTCGCTCATGCGCCGCGTCGGCACGAAGACCAGCGTGGTGCGATGCGCGAGCACCGTTTCGGCGAGCCGGTCGTAAATCTCGGCCCACATTTCGCCGCTGGCGACCGCGCCGAGCTCGTCGCCGGGGACCGCAACGTTGAGTTCCATCGCGCGGCGGCTGCCGACGTCAACGACCGTGGCGTTCGGACTCAAGAACTCGGCGACCGGCTGCAGCGGACGGACCGTCGCAGAGAGGCCGATGCGTTGCGGTTTCTTCCCACCGTTACCGGCGACGAGCGCGTCGAGCTGTGCGAGCGTGAGGGACAGATGCGAGCCGCGTTTGCTGTTGGCCATCGCGTGAATTTCATCGACGACGACCGTATGGACGGTGGTGAAGAGCGCGCGCGAGCGTTCGGCGGTGAGTAAGATGTAGAGCGACTCGGGCGTGGTGACGAGCACGTGCGGAGGCTTGCGCAACATTTGCTGGCGCGCTGCGGGCGTCGTGTCGCCCGTGCGCACGGCCGTGCGAATCGTCTGCAGCGGCGTGAACGTTTCGACCGAGCGTGCGACCAGCTCGGCCAGCGGCAGCTCGAGATTTTTGCGGACGTCGTTGGTCAGCGCCTTGAGCGGGGAGACGTAGACGACTAGGGTCGCGTCGGGCAGAAGCCCGTCAGCGGCGCGGGTCACCAGGTCGTCCAGACATATAAGGAACGCGGCCAGCGTCTTGCCGGAGCCGGTCGGGGCCGAGACCAGCACGTCGCGGCCTTCTCTAATGAGAGGCCACGCTTCGATCTGGGGCTCGGTGGGCTTGGAAAACCGCTCGGCAAACCAAGCACCAACTAAGGGGTGGAACGTTTCCCGCATTGCCTGCTACAACAGCACCAGCCGAACGGCAGATGCGGTCTCGAGCTCCGAGCGTTTTCGGGCACGAGCGGAACGGGTAGGCTCGTCCCATGGAAGGCTCTGCCTACAATTGCCGCGGTGACGGCTGCAAGTGTCAGGTTGGCAGTGAAGGCGACTATTGCGGTGACAAGTGTAAGTCGTCAAACGACTATGGGCACTGTCACTGCGGTCACGCGGCTTGCGCCACAAGTTCTGACGATGAACGAGATGCCGCCCGTATTGCCACTGAAGGCGACGAAAAGGTCTCGTAAGACCCCGTCATAGCCCGCATCTGGCACGGGTGGACGCATGCCGGCGAGGACGCCGACGCATACGAAGCGCTGCTGAAACCCGAGTTGCTGCCGGGACTCAATAGTGTTCCCGGATTTCGGGGGAGCTATTGTCGTGTGCTCGATTGTTTAAGCTTGACGCGCCACAACGGCATTTGCTTCACGGATTGCGCGGCCTTCGTCACCGTCTCGCTCGAGAGATTCGTTTGCGACCTTCGTCCAAAGTTCTTTTAACTCGGGCGTACTCGCCTTGTGCGTGTGCCTCTCGGCATCGTCTGAAGTCCATGGCATGCTCCATCCTACCCGATAAGGAGGTTTTGCTCCCTAGCTAGGGTCGATGTGAGAAAGCAGAAGAGGGAGCGTCTGGATCGGCCTCATCGCCGAGGTCCATGGCTGCGATAAGCCCGTCTCGCATGGCAAACATGTGAACAACCTCGCTATCCGAAAGAACACTCCCTTGAAGGCTCTTGACGAGCTGGTGCACTCTGACGCGAACCTTCCCTGCGTCTTCCTCAGTCATTGCCAGCGGCTCAACGTGGGGATCGAACTCATCCCATTGTCGAGTCCAATACGCACGGATCTCTTCTTTCCCAGCAACTTTGCCGCCCTCCGACGCCTTTGGCCAACTGACGTCATGCGTCATCAGCGCCAACGCCGAATCAATGTCTCGCTCGTTGAACGCGGAGTACGCCTGCTTAATTGTGGTCTTATGGTCTGCCATTTGACTCGCCTTGATTGTGCGCGATGATGTCGTTAAGGATGCCGGGCCGTGTCGCATCCGGGCGTGAGAAGTCGAGTTTCGCACTGAGCGCGGCGCCGTAGGCCAACTTGCCGTTTACGGCGTGGACGTTAATCTCGGGTGCGATTGCGGCATACGGCGCGAGATTCGGGGTGGCAGTGAACGCCGCGTAGAGCGGCATCGCCATCGCGTCGTAGGTCGACAACGGCGCAATGCCGAGCATCATCTCCATCGTCCGCAGAATGCTGACGGTCGAGTAGTGTGCGCGCTGGACGCCGCCGCGGGAATAGGGTGAAATCACGAACATGGTCGTGCGCTGATCGCTGACGTGGTCGGGGCCGTCTTGCGAGTCGTCCTCGATGATGAAGATTGCCGACGATTTCCAGATCGGCGAGTGCGAGATGGTGTCGACGACCTGACCGACCGCGTAATCGTTTTGCGCGATCATTGCAGCGGGCGTGAGATAACCGGGACTGCTTCCGGCGGTATGATCGCTTGGAAGCCAAATGTACTCCAGCTGGGGCAACGTTCCAGCGGCCAGGAAGGTGCCGAACTCGCGGCGCCACTCTTTGACCCGATCGACGTCGCTATATTTCAAGTTCCAGCTGACGAAGTGCTTGTCGTAATGGCCGTTCAGGCTGGCGACGGCGACCTCGGGCGTATTGGTCATCTCACCGTAATCGCGAAACGAAACGTGGGAGGCGAATGCCGCCTGCCAGATATACCCGTTACGCGGAACGGTGGCATACACGCCGGGAATCGAAGCGTCGTCGTTTCCGCGAGACGCGTAGGTCGCCGGCCAGTTCCGCTGCACGTAGTCGGTGACGAAGGCAGCGTCGGTCCAATCGTGGCCGGCTTCGCTCACCTCACCGGTGGTGTAGGCATTATCGAATAGTCCGAAGCGCTCGGCGATTGCGTGCTCGTTGGGAGTTACGCGTTTGCCGAACCAGGCCAGTTTTGCGTCGCCGTTTCCCTGGGGCATGTCGCCGAGTATCTGATCGTACGTGCGGTTTTCTTTGAGGATGAAGAAGACGTGCCGTATCGGCCCGTTTTTGCGGACGACTGGGTCGTCGTGCGGCGTGCTCCACCCGAGCGAACCTTGCGGGCTCCCTGCGTACGTCGTTGCCGGAAGATTGTAGGCACGAATCGAGCCGTATTCGATCGTCCCGATGTAGCCGTAGTCACTTTTAGTGTTCTGCGATTTGAAATACGGATTGGGAGAGGTTCCCTCGCCTTTACCGTCGATGACGAAGAGGTGCGTGCCGACCGGCACGACGTCGGTCGGATACCAGCCGGCCGGCATACGGCCTGCGACGCGACCGTTTTGCAGCACGGCAATCGAGTTTGCGGCGCCGAGACTGACGAAAACCGTATTGCCCCGGGCAGCGAGCGCGTTTGGGGACCCGCCCGCCAAGCGAGTAGAGCCCGCCGAGTCACCGACGAAAACGTCGTTACGCTTGCGCAAGGTCGACGCGTCGTAGACGCCGACCGTGTCCGCATCGGTTTGCGCGACGTAGATCGTGTTGCCGGTGACGAGGATATCGGAAGGATGCAGCCCGGTAGCAACCCGTACGGTATGCAGCGTGCGCGTGTCGATCGCATCAACGGAACGCGCCGACCAGTTCGAGGCGAAAACGGTTTTGCCGCCGGCGGAGAAGGCCAGGCCGCCGATATGTCCGCCTATTTTGACCGGCTTGGCGCTTGCGATCTCGTCCAAGGTGCCGATGCGCACCGAGAAATCTTTGTCGGTTGCAACGGCGAACATCTTTCCGCTGCGGGTAATCTCGGTTGGATACGTTCCTTTGCCAAGCACGATCGAGCGAACGGTTTGCGCGGCGGTGTCGACGACCAATATGGCGTCGGCGCCTGCTCCGGCAACAGCGACGTGCGCGCCGTCGATCCAAACGGGTCGCCCGAAGGCGCCTTCGAGCGGAACCGATTCCGTCTGTTCGAGATCCGACGTGCGGTAAAGCCGCAAGGTCGGATGGTTATATCCCGCACAGAGCACCGCGAGCGTCTTGCGATCGGGCGATGCAGCGGCGCCCTGCGGCATCGTGTCGGTTCCCGTCGTCAACGGGGGTGCCGGCGCAAGCACCCAGTTGTCCGGCAGCAGTGCCAAGAGTACGGCACATGCGAGCGTTGCGAACGACGTCACGCTACCATCCTGCCAGGCAGCGTTCATCGAGTCAATGAAAAAACCGTCAAACTGGATTCAACGTTGGGGAACGGCGATGACGTCGAGGTGCCTGAAACCCTTGTAGGTGGCGATGACCGGCGGCTGACCGCCAAACCAGCTCGTGGGGCGTGAGAACACGTATACGAGATCGTTGTGCTGATCGGCGGCATAGAGAAGATTGCCCGATGCGTTCATCGCGACGCTCATAACGCTCGCCGTCGTCGCGTTGGGGGTTGAAAAATACTTCTGTTTGTTCGGCTCAGAAACAACCAAAGTTCCGGCGTTGGGATCGGTCGGCGTCACCGTGACGCCGAGATTGTCGGACGCGGTGCCGAGAAGGCTGATCGTCGGAAAGCTAAAGCATGCGCCCGCGACCCACTTACCGGAGGGTTCGCGCCGATAGATACTCGCACTGCCGAAGCTGCAGCCGCCGATGACGACGCGTGTTCCGTCGGGTACAGCGTTCACCGGGCCGGCGTATTTCAAGTTGCGGACAATCACCATGGGCACGGTCGAGGACGTTGCTCCGGCGGGATAATAATAGACCGCTTCTTGTCCGTAATCGCTCACGTACACTCCACCGGTTTCGTCGACCGAAACATTGTTCAACGCTGCGTGTCCCGGGGCGCCCGATAGCTTTGGAGCAACGAGCGCGTTCTCGAACCGGCCTTGCGGCGTAAAGACCTCGACGCAGGTACCGCAACGCTTGCCCTTAGTGATTGCCGTGTAGACGAGCCCGTTTGCATCGATGGCGAGGCCCTGGGCCGTACCGTTCTCGGGACGAAAGCGAGCGTAGATCGACGCGACGTTATTTGCAATGTGATAGACCGAGATCGATCCGTTCGAATAATTGAGGCTCCCCAGTTCTGCCGGTGGTTTCGGCAGCTTGCTTTCGCTTCTCATCGACGGCAACGGCAGCGACGGCGAAGGCTGTCCCGGAGCGATACCCTCTGACGAGCATGCTTCCAACGCAAGGGCCGCGACGATAATGAGAGCGCGTTTAATCATGGCATTGCGGGATTTGCGCGAGCGCGGAGGTCGTTCCTGGCCTCGCGTCATAGACGTTGATTAGAAGTATGCGTGCAGTTTTAACGTTTCTCTGCGTCGTCGTGCTGCTGACCGGGGTGCCGGCGCGAGCTCAGAGCTCCGCGCTGGGATTACATCTCAAGCCGTGTGGCGTCGGCAAGGCGAAGGTCCGCGCCGAATGTGGGACGTTCGGCGTGTACGAGAACCGCACCACTCAAAGCGGGCGCGTCATCGCGCTCCACCTGATCGTCATACCGGCAGCGCAGCAAACGCTTCACGCGATCACCGAAATCGCCGGTGGTCCCGGCGAAGCCGCGACGGACTTCGCTCCGGCCATCCCCGACGGCGACTTTGGAAAATCCCGCGTTACCCTACGCGAAACGTACGACTATCTGTTCGTGGACTCGCGCGGCATGGGAACGTCACACCAATTTCGATGCAACTTTGCGCCGTCCAACGATCCGGCCGCCTATTTTCGCTATCTATATCCGCCGGCGCTCGTCGCGGCATGTCGCGCTCAGAACGCGACGACGCACGATATGACCCAATACAATCACGACATCGCGGTCGACGACTTAGATGAAGTTCGCGCGGCACTGGGCTACGAAAAGCTCGTGCTCGACGGCGGCTCCGACGGTACGCTCTTCGCGCTCGACTACATGCGGCGTCACCCCGAACGCGTGGAAAGCGCCATCCTTGACGGCGTTGCACCGCCGGGATTCCAACCGGTGCCGGGCGAGCCGATGGGCGCCCAGAGGGCACTCGACGATTTGTTCGTCAAGTGCCGCACCAACGCGGCGTGTAAGGCGCGTTTTCCGCATTTCGCTCAACATTTTGCTGCCGTTCTGAAGCGATTCGACGCCGGGTCGATCCCGGTTCCCGCGAAGAACGTTGCGACGAAGAAGACGCAAACCGTGGCGCTCTCTAAGGAAGTCTTCGTCGATTCGCTGCGACACATCATGTACGACCCCTTCGGCGCGTCGTTCGTTCCGTACGTCATCGAACGTGCCTACGTCAAGGACTATGCTCCGCTGGGACGCATGATGCAATCGGTGATCGTGGGATTCTCAACCGATCTCAATATGGGCGCGTTTCTCACCTATTCTTGCGCCGACTGGATGCCGTTCATTTCCAAGAAGCAGATCGATGCCGCCAAAGCCCATTCGTTTGCCGGCGATTTGCGCTTTCGCGCGCAGCAGCGAGCTTGCAGTACCTGGAAGGTGCCGGTTGTGGCGAGCAGCTTTGCCCATCCCGTACACAGCGATGTGCCGGTGCTCATGATTCTCGGATCCGACGATCCGGCAACGCCGGCCCGCTATGGCCTAGAGGCGCTCAAGTATCTGCCCAACGGCAAGGCCGTCCTCGTGAAAGGCGGCGGCCATGGCGCGGATACGCCGTGCACCGATAAGCTCGTGCTCGCGTTCGTCAAGGCGAAGTCGGCAAAAGGACTCAAGACCAACGCTTGCAGCGCGACGTTCAGGTTACCCCCGTTCGCTACGTCGATGAAATCGTGGCCCTAAAGGCCGTGAAGCGATCGGTTTTTGTGGGCGGTGTCGCCGCGTTGCCCGGTCTCATGATTCCCGGCATCGTGCTTGCGACGGAAAGTTTCGAGCCGAGCATGCGACGGCTCGAAACGGCGACGCACGGTCGCCTAGGGGTCGCGGTACTCGACACCGGGAGCGGCGCGGTGACGGCATATAACGGCGACGACCGATTTCCGATGTGCAGCACGTTCAAGCTGCTCGCCGTTGCGGCCGTGCTGCAACGCGTCGACGCCGGAACGGAGTCGCTGGATCGCCACATCGCGTACGGGAACAAAGATTTGCTCGACTACGCGCCGGTCACGAGCAAACACGTCGCCGAAGGGTTCATGACGCTGGGAGCGCTGTGCGAAGCGGCGATCGAGCTCAGCGACAACACTGCGGCGAACGTGATCTTGAGTACGCTGGGCGGACCGCCCGCCGTCACGCGCTACGCGCGCAGCTTGGGCGATTCGGTGACGCGGCTCGATCGCAACGAGCCGACGCTCAATACGGGGATTCCCGGCGACGAGCGCGACACGACGTCGCCGCTTTCGATGGCGCGCGACGCGCAGGCCGTGCTGCTGGGGAAGGAGCTTTTGCAGGCGTCGCGCGATCGGCTGGCTGCGTGGCTCGTCGGATCGACAACCGGGTTGAATCTTGTGCGTGCGGGCATTCCGCCGACGTGGCGGGCGGGCGACAAGACCGGACTCGGCGGACAAAGAAACGCCGTGGGCGACAGCGATACGCGCAACGATATCGCAATAATCTGGCCGCCGAATCGCGCGCCGATCATCGTCACAGCCTATCTCACCGGCTGCCAGCTTCCGGGCAAACAGCGCGACGCGACCCTCGCGGCGATCGGTAAGATCGTAGCGGCGGCGCGGAGTTAGCAGTTCGACGAGGGGACTTTGCTGTACGACTCGTGCAGCAGTTCCGAAGCCCAGCGGCCGCCCTTCCAAATGAGGACGTCGGTTTGGCACTCCAGAACGTCGTAGGGCTTGTTATGCGAGATGCCGCTCACGTGCGCGCGCTCGGTGACCAGCGCGGTCGTGCCGTAAAGCCGCACGCGCGGTAGCGAGGTCACGACCGAGGTGTGCGTCCAGATTCCCGCTCGGATCGCTTGCAGAATGTCGTCCCGGCCGTTCCAGCCGCCCTTCGCGCTGACGACGATCCAGTCGCTCGCGAGAAGGCGACCCAGCGCCGTCGTGTCGTTTGCCTGCAGCGCGCGTGAGATGTTGTCGTCAAACGCAAGCGCGCTCTGCGCCGTCGGGCCCGTCGTGCCGGCCATGGCCACGCCGGCCATAATTACGGCGGCGATCATAAACACCAGAATCAGTTTCATGAAGGTATCATAACGCAGCCGGCCGCGCTGCGCGATCAGCGATGTCTCAAAACTCCGCCAGGGGGAACGAATCTCGTTAACCTTGCGTTGACGGGTTAATGGTTCAAAAAGACTTCGCGTCGTGCTATAACGGCGAAGTGATGCGCTCGAGGCTTGTTCCGGTTTTATTGTTAATTCTGGCGGGATGCCGCGGCGGCTCGGCGCCGAACGATTTTGCGCCGCAGACGGCTGCGCCGAGTACAGTGCGGCCTGCAGCGTCGCCCTTGATTACGGTGAATCCCAAGAAGCGGGGCGCGAGGGTTTTCGGTCTCGTCCTTGGCGCGAACGAGGCGACGTGGAACGATATTACGCTGTCGACGATTGCGCCGGCGTTTCGCGCGGCCGGTCTGCGCGCAACGCGCTGGCCGGGCGGTTCGGAATCGGACAACTATCATTGGAAGACCAACAGTTTGGGCGCGGGTGCGTGCAGCGGCGGCTACGTCGCCGCGCCTTCGACGCTGAGTAATTTCGTCAACGACGTGGTGCGGCCGGCGAAACTCGATTTGGCGATCACCGTGAACTACGGTTCCAATCCGCAATGCACCGACGGCGCGAGCCCGTCGGAAGCTTCCGGCTGGGTGAGTTACGCAAACAACACGATGGGTTACGGCGTGAAGTGGTGGTCGATCGGCAACGAAGAGTTCGGCGCGTCGTGGGAGACCGACATGCATCAGCCGTCGTCGACGCGGCACGATCCCGCGACGTACGCCAACTTGGTGGCGACGCAGTTCTATCCGCAGATGAAGGCCGCGTCGAAGACGCCGATCGACGTGTGCGTCGACGTCGAACCCGGGTGGTACACGGGGTGGGATCCGATCGTCCTCAAGAGAGCGAAGTACGATTGCGTCGAGCTGCATTATTATCCGCAGACGCCGGGCCAGGAAAGCGACAGCTTTATCATCGACAAGGGTGCGGCGGAACTGACGTCGACCATCGACGCGCTCAAGGCCGAACTCAAGACCGCCGGGCACTCGAACGCGCTGATCTACGTGGGCGAAATCGGGTCGGTGTATTCGACCCCCGGCAAACAGTCGATGTCGATCACGCAGGCGCTCTACGCCGGACAGGCGATCGGCGAAATGCTCGAGGACGGGGTCGCGCGGTCGACTTGGTGGTTCGGCTACGGGAACTGCGAAACCGACGGCAATATGTCGAGCGCGCTCTACGGCTGGCAAAACTTCGGCGGCTACGAAATGTTCGAAGCCGGACCGAGCAACTACGGCTGCAACGGCACGAACGTGCCGGGTAACGGAACGCTGACGCCGACCGGGCGCGCGTTTGAGGTGGCTTCGCATTTCGTGCGCGACGGCGAACGCGTCGTCGGCAGCAAGGTCGCCGGATTGCCGAACGTACGCGCGTACGCGTCGACCTACGGCAGCGGTTACGCGGTGATGCTCTTCAACCTCGACGAGAACGGCGCCGTGACCGTGCCGGTGAAGATCGAGGGAGTGGCGTCGGGCAAGGGCGGCCTGACGTGGACCTATGACAAGAGCATTTACGATTTGACGAAGAACAACGTCTGGAAGGGTCCGCGTTCGGGCAAGTTGGACGCGTGGAAGGGACACTTCACGATCGTGCTGCCGCCCTGGAGCATGGTGGTGCTGCGTACCTGACGGCTCCTCCGTCTAGCCTAACGCAGCGCTCTATGAGGTTCTGGATCGATGGTTCGGATCGTCGTTTTCGAACCGCTGCGACTGTAGGAGAAGGCTTTGGCGCCCCGGCGCTGCGAAAGCACGCGATAGAGCTTCCCCTTTCGAAAATGCAGAGCGATGTCGTCGTCAGCAGCGTATCCGTCGGCGATCTTCCCTTCTCTCAGCAGCTTTCGGATCGCGCTCTGACGCTGCGGTTCCGAATCGTAGTGCGGGCAGAAACTTCCCGGCAACCAGCCGAGACAGTCTAGCTCGCGATACACGTTCGGATACGAATCGGTGACGCCGTTCTCAAACCAGCACAGTCCGCCCGCACTCGTTCCGCCGATCACCGCTCCTCGCTCCCAGGCCTCGCGAATCGCAGTATCGATTCCCCAAGCTTTCCAAAGTAAAAGCATGTTACGCGTGTTTCCGCCGCCGACGAAGATGACGTCTTGCGCGCGCAGGTGAGCGTGCATGTCGACGACGTCGGTGCGAAACAGCGACAGCACGCTCGGCTTGCACTGGATCCTCGCGGCGGTGCGAAAGAACTGGTCGATGTTCTCCTGCGGATCGCCCGAAGCGGTAGGGAGATAGCATATGCGGGGTCGGCGCTTGTCGGCAAGGCCGACCAGGTAGCGAAAATTCGGCGTGACGGTTCCGCGTCTGCGCGTGCTTCCGCCAATGGCGACGGCGTCGTAGTTTGACATAGAGCGCACCGGTTCGACGCTCGGTACGGTCTTCTTGGTCTGATGCGGCCGGCGCAACTCCCGCTTGCTGCGCTCGCTACGCTCAGGATGACAGTGGCAACGAGAGATCGTGTTTAAAATCGGCGGAATGTGGGCGACGGGTCCTTGCGTTGCGATCTAGCATAGACGCAACGGGAGGTGACCTCATGAATCGTCGTGCGGCGTTGGGAATCTGTGCTGTTCTTGCGTTCGGAGCCTGTGCGGCGGCCGGCAATCGAGCGCTGCCTCCCGGCCAAGTTTCGGCCGCGAGCAGCCGGCACGGGTACACGATTCGCATTCTAGGGTCGCTAGGCGGCACCAACAGTGCGGCCAACAGCATCAACCGCCTCGGCTGGGCGATGGGCGTTTCGTTCCTTAGCGGTAACAACGTCATGCACGCAGCGATTTGGAAAGGACACGCCGCGATCGATCTCAAGACGCTCGGCGGTCCGAACAGCGCCATCGAGTGGCCGGTATCGAACGATAGCGGATACGCTTCGGGAATCTCGGAGACGTCCACGCCGGATCCGCTCAAAGAGAGCAAAAGTTGGGGCTGTCATGCGTTTCTTCCGGACGGCGGTAGTTCGGGCGATACGTGCGTCGGCTTCGTTTGGCACGACGGAACGATGACGGCGTTGCCGACGGCCGGCGGCAATAACGGCTACGCCGCCGGAATGAATCAAAGCGGTACCATCGCAGGGTGGGCGGAGACGAGTCAGACGGACTCGACGTGCGTGGCGCCGCAGCAGCTGCAGTTCGTTCCCGTGACGTGGAACGCGTCGACGTTGCAACTGCAGCAGCTTCCGACCCTAACGGTTAAAGGAAAGCCCGACCCCGACGGCGCCGCGACGGCGGTCAATGCCGGCGGCGAGGTCGTCGGCATCTCAGGCATCTGCGATCAGGCAGTCGGACGTTACACTGCGCGACACGCAGTCGCGTGGATACATGGCGCCGTTACGGAGCTCAAGACGATCGGCGGCCGTTCGTGGAACACGCCGACGGCGATCAACGATCGCGGACAAATCGTCGGATTCCTCAATAAGCCCGGAAAGGCCGATCGTGAGGGGAGTCCAAACTTCATCTCGGCGATGTGGAAGGATGCATCTCAGGCTCCGATTCAAATCGGAACGCTCCCCGGCGACGCGGTGAGCGAGCCGACGAGCATCAACGATCGCGGGGTCGTGCTCGGCGTATCGTTCCCCAGCTCCCACGTGTATCTATGGAAGAACCGAAAGATGACTGACTTGACCAAACTGGTCGCTGCGGCGTATCCGAAGTGGGCGCTCGTGAGCGTCGGCGGCATCAACGACGCCGGCCAAATCGCCGGGCAAGCCTGCAAGCTCGTGAAAGGGGCGTGTCCGGCGTCGAACGCTACGCTCGCAACGTTCCTCGCCACCCCGCGCCGCTGACGTGCACCTCGTACTGACGTTCCTCATCGCGGCGTGCCTAGGCCCCGTCTACCATCAGTTCGACTTTTGGGTCGGTAACTGGCGCGTGACCAACGCGCACGGAAAGCTGTTAGGGCACGACTATCTCATCAAACGCTTGAAGAATTGCACGATCTACGAAGAGTACCACGACGCCGGCGATCCAAGTGTCGGCGAAGGCTTTTCCGCGTACGATGCCGGCCGTAAGCAGTGGCATCAGTCGTTCGTCGACGATACGGGCTTCGTGCTCAATCTCGACGGCGGACTCCAAAATGGCGCCATGATGCTCGAGGGAACCGATTACGTCAACGGCAAGCCGCGGCTCAATCGTGGAACGTGGAGCAAGCGAGGCGACGCGGTCGAGGAGCTGTGGCAAACCTCCATGGACGGCGGCCGTATGTGGAAGACGCGCTTCGACGGTTGGTTTCATCGGATGTAAAAAATGAGCGTCACACCGCTCTGCCGGCGCGTGTTTATACGTTCGATGGAGGGATCGTACGTCGACAAGCGCTGGCTCGAGCGTCCGTTGGACGAGCTCTCGCGAGTCAGTTCCGAGCAACGCGGCTGGAACGGCTTTCGCGCTGCGCTGGTCGAGGTGGCCGGCGGCAAGAGCGAGCCGGTCGCGCTCGCGCGCCATAACGTGACGATGCTCGTCAGCCCGCCGCTGACGACGACCGTGATCTGCGACGACAACGCCGCCACGCGCCTGCAGCAGCCGGGGAACTTCGACATTCTGCCGGCGTACAGCTCGGTTGAGTGGACGGACGACGGCTACAGTATTTTTCTGGCGGTCGGACTGGAACATTCGTTCGTACGCGAGACGGCCGACGACATGGGAGCAGATCCGGATCGACTGGCGATCGCGCATCGTCTGACCTGCCGCGATCCGAAGATCGAGTATTTGCTGTGGGCGCTCAAAGCAGAACTCGAACAAGAGCAGCCGTTTGGGCGCATCTACGCCGACAGTTTGGGCGTCGCTTTGGCGTCGCAGCTCGTGCGGCGCTGGATCGAAGCCGACCCCAAGCCGGTAAGGGGCGGACTCCCGGAACGCACGCTCAAGCGCACCTGCGCGTACATTGAGGAGCGGCTCGCGTGCGACCTGACCCTGCACGATATCGCAGGTCAAGCGGGTTTGGGCGCATCGCGCTTCGGCGAACTCTTTAAACGCTCGACCGGAGTATCGGTGCATCGCTACGTCATTCGCCGGCGCGTGGAGCGCGCGGCAGAGCTCATCACGCGCACGCGCCTACCGCTGTGCGAGGTAGCGCTTCAGGCCGGTTTTGCCAATCAAAGTCATATGGCGCTGGCCATACGTCGATCGCTCGGCGTAACGCCCAAACGTCTACGCGACGCCTGTTGAGGCGGCTCAGAATGACAGTGAAGGTGCCGCCTCGTACTACAGGCGGATGCATGCTTGCTGCGACCGCCTGACTCGTTCAAGGTTTCTCGGCGGCCTGGGCGCGGCGTTTACCCTCGCCGGCTGTTCGAGCGGATCCAACGCCGTCATGCCGTTGGTGCCCTCGAGCGAAGTCACGGTATTGACCAACGGCAATATTATCACGCTCGGAACACCGATGCGCGCGGGCGCCGTAGCGATACGCGGCGGACGCATCTTGGCGACCGCGGCCAGCGCGGGAACGCTCGAGAAGAAGTATCCCGGCGCGCATCTTTACGACTTGGGCGGCGCGACGCTGGCCCCGGGGTTTATCGAGGCCCACGCGCACATCTCGCAAACGTTACTGGACTTGGTTTCAGCCAATCTGTCGGACGTTCGTACGCTCGACGAGCTGCACGCCCGCTTGACCAACCTGGTCGCGTCGCCGAACGGACGGCACGGTTGGGTGTACGCCCAGGGCGTGGACGAGTCGCTGCTTCATCCCCATTTCCGTCCGCCGACCCTCGGCTTTCTCGATAGCATCTCGACGACGAACCCCATTTTCATTGAAGACAGCACGGGCCATCTCTACTACGTCAATACCGCCGCGCTCGACTTCGTCAGGCGGCACACGCACGGTGCGGTGGGTCCCGGAACGACGTTCCCCGGCGGCGGACTCATCGGCGACGACGGCAACGGTGTCAAAGGGATCATCTACGAGTTTGCCACCGGTCCGTATTTGAAATACGTCAAGGACCCGACGCAGCAGGAACTCCAAAACACCATTTACGCGCTGTTAAAAAAGGCGCAGCGCAACGGCATCACGACCTGGCACGATCCGGCGGCGGGACTCTTCAGCGGGCACGTTGCCGACGACCTCAACGGGATCTACGAGCCGCTGGCTGCCAACCCGCAGACGCCGGTGCGCGTGATGAGTTCGCTCATTCTCACCGATACGGCGCAAAACAGCCCGCAACTGTTTTCCCATTCGCGGTCGCACCCGGGCGACGGTTTTTTCTACGGCAGCAGCGGCGCGCTCTGGGTGCCCGCGCTCAAGATCTGGGTCGACGGTACGCCGCAAGGCGAAACCGCGAACGTGACCGAGCCGTACCTCAGTCATCCGCCGACGACGGGGTTCTCCAACGGCCGGCTCGATTGGCGGCAACACGAGCTGGAGCACTGGCTGAAGCTGGCGCACGGCCACGGTTGGAGCGTGCTCATGCACACCAACGGCGATGCGGCGATCGACGTCGCGCTCGAGGCCGTCAAGCACGCGTACGGGCCGAAGGTGCCCGACGGATTCCGCGTGCGCTTCGAGCACTTGACCATTTCGCGCAGCGATCAGCTCGACACCATGAGGTCGATGGGGATTACGCCGACGTTTCTCAACAATCACACGTATATTTGGGGCGACGCGTTCGCGCAGCGCATCATCGGTCCGGCGCGGGCGGCTCGCTTGGATGCGGCGGGTGACTGCGTGCGCCGCAACATGATGTTCTCGTTCCACTGCGATTACGGCGTGTCGCAGCCCGAACCGCTGCGCTACATGCAGACGGCGGTCACGCGGAAAACGCGCAGCGGCACGACGATCGGTTACGATCAGAGGATCTCGCCGCTGGAAGCGCTGAAAGGATGCACGATCTATCCGGCAACGCAGCTCGGCTTTGCGGATCGCATCGGTTCCATCGAAGCCGGGAAAGACGCCGACTTCGTCGAGCTGGCGCACGACCCGCTGACGACCGCGCCCGAAAGCATCGCCGGCATCCCGGTGCTCGCCACGTGGCGGCAAGGAGCGCGCATCTCTGCTTAAGGTGGTTTTCGCACAAGTGCTGCTTGCGGTATGGCCGTTCGCCTCGGCCGCTCCGCCGACGCCGCCGCCGGTGCAAACGCCCGGTTCGAACGTCACGATTAGCACGTGTCACGCGCAACTCGATCCGCCACCGCTGCGCATCGCGTACGTGAACACGGCAAAGGCCGCGGCGACCGAGGTCGATTTCGAGGTTGACACGACCGCGGGGCCGATTCAATCCGTATCGGATCGCGGGTCGTTCGAGAGCGGAAAGCCGATCAATCACGTCTTCGCGCTTCCGGCCGGCGTGTCGCCGCTGGGGCTGAGCTCGGCTCGCTGCGTCGTTACCAAAGTGATTTACGCGGACGGTACCGCTTGGAAGAACCCCGGGCCGCCATAAGCGGAACGCGAGGCGCTTAGTTCGAAGGTCCCGTCAATGGGGCGTGGCGCCTGGAAGAACGGTTGGACTTCCAATGCGACGCTGACGATTCTGCTGTCAATCGTCGGCGCCGTAACAATTGCCGCGATGGTGACGGTCTACGTGCCGCACGCAACGTACGGCATGCAATTAGCCTGGCGCAACAACGGGTTCGGCGAACGAAATCTGGCGGTGACGTCGGTCCAGCGCGGCTCCGCGGCGGCGCGCGCGGGCTTGCAGCCCGGTGACGAGATTTTCGCCTTCGCCTCTCCCGCGGATCGCCTCGCCCTGGCGCTGCAGTCAAACCTAGGTACCGGCTGGTACCTCGCCGTCGGGCAACCCGCGTCGTTCTCAGTCGAGAACGCGTCGGGGCAGCGTCAGGTTGAGCTGCGCGCCGCGGCCGTCGACACGCATCGGCCGAAATGGTTCATGGAGGTCCGGCTGATCACGTACCTCTTGAGCGTGATCGTCGCCGGTCTGCTCGTGCTCTTTCGCCCCAGCGTCATCACCTGGGGCTTTGCATTGTTCGTGATCCTCGCGGAGCAGCCGAACATTTTGCCGCTCGAGTTTTTCGGCCAACGCGGGTCGCCGCTGCTCTTTGCAGCAGCGCTGTTCGGGTTCGTCCCGTGCGTCGTTGCCGCGGGATTTCTCGGTTTGATTGCTTTTGCGGCGCGGTTCCCGAGCAATCGTCCGCAACCGGGCTTCGCCGTAATCGAGCGCGCCGCGTGGGCGTACATGGGCGCCGTCGTGCTGGCGTTCGTCGAACACTACGTCGCGGAATGTTACGGCTGGCCGTCGTTGTCGTTCGCGGCGCTGGTGAACTGGCTCTACTACGTGCCGGCGCTGCTCGCGATCGCCCTGCTGCTCCGCACGCTGCTACGATCGCGCGGCGACGCGCGCCACCGGCTCGTTTGGGCGATCGCAGGACCGTCGTTGGGCAGCCTGTTCACGGTGGCCAACGTGATCCTCGTCGCGATGCACGTGCCGTACGCCTACGCGGCCGCGTTTGGATTCTTATCGTCGCTCTCACCGCTTGCGATGGTGTACGCGATCGTTCGGCATCGCGTCATCGAGCTCGGCGAAGGCCTCGACGAACGGTTCGCGCATGCGATTCCGCACTCGGCGCCGTCGCAGCGCAAGCCGGGCCGGCGCGAACTGGTTCGGCGCGTCGCGCTCCTGTTTTCCGCCAAGGTGCCGCTGCACGGCGTCTATGCGCAACTCGCCGGCTTGCTCGCGCACTTCGTCGACGCCAGCAGCGTGCTGATCGCGGTCGGCAATAAAGACACCGCGCGCTTAGACTACAACTACGAAGACGGCTCGGGTGCGCGGCCCGATAACGTCATCGTGCCGCCCGACAGCATCGTGGCGCAGGTGCTGCGAACGGGTCAGCCGGTGCTCTTTTGCCGCGAAGAAGATTGGCCCAGCAGCAAGCTGGTAAGCGTCGGCGGGCGCGAGACGCAAAATTCGGTTTCGGGCATCTTCGTGCCGGTTACTTTCGGCGGAACGATCATCGGCGCGCTCAGCGTGCAATCTTTGACGCCGGACGCCTACGATCAAGACGACGTCTCGATGATGGAGACCTGCGCGCTCTATTTGAGCGCGCGTATGTACGACGAGGAACGCGCCGCGCACCGCCGCACGGGGCTCGTCGATCGCATCGCGTTCGATCGGGCGATCGCCGAACAATGGAAGCTCTCGGGGCGCACGGAGAAACCGCTGAGCGTCGTGCTGATCGACGTCGATTTGTTTGCTTCGTTCAACGACGCCTACGGCCACGTTGCCGGCGACACGTGTCTGCGGCAAATCGGCGGTATCGTCGAAGCGAGTGCAAAACACGAAGGCGACCTTGCCGCGCGATACGGGGAAGAAGAGTTCGCGGTGCTGCTTCCCGGCTGCGACGCCCCCGACGCGATCGAGATCGCCGAGCAGATCCGCACGGCAGTGCGGGCGCTGGAAATCGAACACCAAGGATCGACGTTGGGAGCGGCCAGCGTGAGTGCCGGTGTCGCCACGTACGTTCCCGATGCGGCGCATCCGCCCGAGATCGTTATGGCCGCGGCAAACGCGCAGCTGCAGCGCGCCAAGGGCGAAGGACGCAATCGCGTCGCGGCCGACGGCTATGGCTCGAAGGCGCAAGAAGCGCGACGCCGCTCGACGGCGGAGCATCACGTCGCCCACGACGCAGGCTCGTTTGTTGGACGGCGATCGGATCTGGCGCGGTTAGAGCAACTGCTCGCAGAGAGCGCCGTGGTAACGGTGTTGGGGCAAGAGGGCGCGGGCAAGACGCGCACCGCACTTGCGCTCGTGCAGCGGTGCGGAGCCCGGTATCCCGACGGCGTGCGATTCGTCGATCTGCGCGCCGTCACGACGGCCGACGCCGTAGCCGGTACCGTTGCGTCGACGCTTTTTCCCGGACTCGAGCTCGAAGGCGCCGATGCCGCGCAGCTCGCCGAGCTGTTGCGCGGAAAAGAGCTGCTGCTGGTGCTCGATAACTCGACGCTCGTCGCCGATGCTTGCGCGTCGCTGACGAAGAGTCTGATCGCGCGCGCGCCGGGCACGCGCGTGTTGTGCACGACGAGCCGCCCGCTGCGGCTGGCCGAGGAGAAGACCTACGAAATCGGCGAGCTCAGCGCTGACGAAGCGCGCGAACTGTTCGCCGACCGCGCGGGAGATAAGATAGACGGTGCATTCGAGCGCGCCGGCGGCATGCCGCTCGTCGTGGAGCTCGCGGCGGCCGCGCCCGAACGACTGCCGGAGGCGCCCGAGGACGTGCAAGCGATGGTCGAGTGGAGCTGCGACCGTCTTTCCGCGCCGTATAAAGCAGTCGCGTATCGCCTCGGCATCTTCCCCGGCGATTTTGGCGAGGCGGCGGCCGCGTCGGTGTGTGCGGGCGGCGACGTCTCGAGCGACGATGCCGGCGCGGCACTCGACGCGCTGGTCCGTCGGGCATTGGCAATTTGCACCGAACGCGACGGCGAGCGACGCTACTCGCTGCCGCCGGCGGTGCGTCAGCACGCGCGCGCGGCGTTGGCGGCGTCGGGCGAGATGCCCGCGGTCAAGAAGCGCTTCGTGGAGTATTTCGGCGCGTTCGCCGGACGTGCAACGTCGCGCAAGACGGAGCTTCCCTACGAAGCGTGGCTGCGCGCGCAACGCCGTGAGTTCGACAACTATCGCGCCGCGCTGCGCTTGGCGATCGACGAGGTGGACGATCCCACGGCCGCCTCGTACGTATTACGGTCGCTCGCGGGATTGATTCTCGATCTCTCGCCCGGCAGCGAGTTCGCCAACGAGCTGCGGCGCGTAGTGCGTCCCGGCGATCTGCCGGCGACGGTCGAAGCCGGATTGCAGATGGCCTTGTCGGAGCTGCGGCGTTTCCGCGCGCCGGCCGAATCGCTGCGCTCGGCGCGTCGGGCGCTCGAATTGTACGCGAGCTCGGGTGACGAACTCGGCGCCGCATACGCACTGTGGCTGTCGGCGGCGGCGCAACTGCGCGAGCGCGGCGGCATCGACGCCGCTTTCGAGCGCGCGCTGATCGACGGCGTGCAGGCCGCGAAACGCGCGCGCGATTGGCATCTTGCGGTCGGGCTGATGCGCAACCTGGCGTACGTGCAGTCCGATGCCGGACGCCACGAAGAGGCGCGCAAAACGTTGCGCGAAGCCGCGCTGGTGGCCGATCCCACCGACGTCGTGATGCTCGCCGCACTCTACGGCAACACGGCGCTGGAAGAGTTTCGCGACGGCAAGATCGATACGGCGATCGCGATGTGGCGCCAGGCGGCCGCGCTGGTCGAAGTGGTGCGCCCGGCGTACGCTGCGCTTTGTTTTGTGAACGCGGGCTTGGGCGAGCTCAAACGCGGCGACTTGATGGCCGCGCGCATCGCGCTGCGCAAAGGTTTAGCGACGTTGCGCGCTACGGGTCATGCGTTCGGCATCGCGCTGAGTTTCGATCACTTCGCGCGCCTGGCGAAGGCGGGCGCGTCATACGAGCGCGCGGCTCGTCTGGCCGGTTTCGCGCAAGCGTCGTTCGAACGCGGCGTCTCGCGGCCGGTCACGGAACAAGGCTTGTTCTACGAATTGACCGACGAACTGCGCCGGGAACTGGGTAATGCCGCGTACGAGCGGGAATGGAATCGCGGCCAGTGGATGACCTTAGACGAGGCAGTTTCGGAAGCGCACGCGGTGTAGCCGCGGATGCGTGGATGCTCTTTCTCGACGAACTCGACGGCCGCGCACTGCGCGAACGATGTCTACCGTGGCTCGCTTCCGACGAAGTAGCGCGGTATCGCGCCCTGTCGACCGATCGATTGCAATTGCGCTATCTTGCGAGCATCGCGCTGTGCCGCCGGTCGCTGTCGCAGTATGCGCCGGTCGATCCGCCGGCATGGCGGTTCAGGCGAAGTGTGTCCGGCAAACCGGCGATCGCAGCGCCGCTGCAACGCCCGTCGCTACGGTTTAGTCTGTCGAGAACCGACGGACTTGCGGTCTGTCTCGTTACATCGGCGGGGGCGGCAGGTGTGGATGTGGAGAGCACGTCGCGAACCGTCGACACGGCCGCCGTCGCGCGAGACTTCCTTTCCGCAGCGCAACGTCAGCAACTCGAGACGTTGCCGCCGGTCGAACAAACGCGAAGCCTCTTTAAGCTTTGGGTGCTGCACGAGGCGTATGTGAAAGGCACGGGGAGAGGGCTAGGCGCAACGCCCGAGCGGGTACGCGTCGGGTTCGGCGCCGGCGGCGCTCCGCTGCCGATGGGAAACTGGCGGCTGTTCTTTTACGAGCCCAGCGCAACGCACGTCGCAGCGGCGGCCATACGGCCGCGCGACGGCGCCGACGTTACCGTTACCTGGCTACGAGCGAGCTTATTCTAAACTCGCGTCGCCGTCAAAGACCGACGGGTCCCAAGCGGACTCACGCTTTAGCTCGGTCGCGAGGCGCTCGTCGCCCGCGCGATAGAAGAACGGCCAGTTGTCCAGCGTTCGGACGTAAGGCGCGCATCGGTCTAAGCCGCACATCTTAGGAACGTCTCGCCCGGGATTCTCGAAGACGCCGACATCGTCGCGCGCGCTCATCTCAAGCGCGGCGTGAAGCAGATCGGGTAAGAGATCGACGTCCTCGCCGAGGGTTTGGTAATCGACCAGACGCATTGCTCGCAGCGGCGAGCGCGGTTGGCGTTTGCAAATGCAGTACGCGAGCATGCGACCGTTACGAGAAGCGGTCAAGATCCACAGTCGCCCGTCGCGAAGCGGGCGTGAGAAGTGCCACGACAGCGTCGCGGCGTCGCGCACTGCCAATAACGTTTCCGGCCGGCGGCGGCAAAGTTCGCCCCAAAATGCGTCGAACCGCGCGTCGAAACCGTCGAGCGCTTCGACCGTAACGTTAGCATTGCGGGTAGGAAGCGGTTTTCGACTGAGGGCATCGGTTAGGCGCAACGCCGCTCCGGCGGGGATGGCGAGCGCGCCGGCAAACGGGAGCTTCCGCCGCACCAGTGCCTGCTTTGCGACGACGCGATGCGCGGCAATCCAGTACGAAACCTTGTTCCATTGACCGACGGGAATGCGGCCGGCACAGTGTTCGAGTAGTCCAAACGCCAACGGCCCGGCGGTGGTGCTGATGCAGACGTCGGCCGACGCCTGGTTGAAGTATTCGTCTAAGAGCAATAACGCGAGTCCGCGATACGGTGGGGCGACGACCCATCCGCGGCTGTTGGCAGCGATCAGACGCTCTCCGCGAAACGCGTACGATGACGGCACGTTCGAAAAGGAGCCGACGATCTCGCCGCCGCCGGCTTCGAGCACCCATCCGATCGGCCAACCGTTGCCAAGCCGCTCCCACAACGGGTTGTGTATCCAAAGATCGCGCCAGTCGTCGAGCGACACGACCGCAAACGAATAAGCCTCGCCCAAGCGCATGATGCCTTCGTAGTCCGAAAACCGCGCTTCACGAAGCTGCGGAGCAGCCGGAGGCGCCGCGCTACTCGAAGCTGACGTCTCCATCGTATCCTGAGGGATCCCAGCGCTCCGGCCGGCGCAGCTCGCCGTCGAGCGCCGCATCGGCCGCACGGTAATAGAACTTCCAGTTCTCCAACTCTTCGCAATGCGGAGCGCATTCGTCGACGACGCGCATCTTCGGTACGCCGCGCCCGAGCATCTCGAGAATATCGAGATCCTCGCTTCGGCAACGCTCGAGCGCGGCGCGAAGGAAATCGGGCAAGAAGTCGATCTCCGGTTCGATGCTCTGATAGTCGACGAGGCGCATGCCGGGAAGCTGCGTATCGCCGTAAGGCAACGCCGGTAGCCGAAAGGCGTGATCTTGACGGGTCAACGTGCAATACGCGCGAAGATTGCCGCCGCGCGACGCCGTAAACGTCCAAAGACGTCCCTTGCGCATCGGAGCGGCGAAATGCCAACTCAAAACGTCGGCGCTGCGATCGGCCAAAAGCACGTCGGGGTTTTGCCGGCGAAGCTCTTTCCAGAACGTATCGAACCGCGAATCGAAGCGATCGACGGCTTCAATCGTCGGAGAACTCGTGCTGCGCGGGAGCTCTTTGGCAAGCGTTGGGTGTCGCGTTACCCAATACGAGATTCTGTCCCAACGTCCCAGCGGAACGGGACTGCAAAACTGCGCAAACGCGTCGTGGGCGGGGGCGCTGACGGCATTGTTGAGCACGAGGTCGACGCCTGGCTGATTGAGGTATGCGTCCATGAGC
The DNA here is from genome assembly GCA_036488875.1 of Candidatus Baltobacteraceae bacterium. Classification (NCBI taxonomy): domain Bacteria; kingdom Bacillati; phylum Vulcanimicrobiota; class Vulcanimicrobiia; order Vulcanimicrobiales; family Vulcanimicrobiaceae; species Vulcanimicrobiaceae bacterium. The sequence goes on from DASXGW010000001.1 coordinate 428,496, forward strand.
TCGAGCGCCATCGGCCGATACGACGGGTAAACGAACCACGCGCGGGCTACGGCCGCAGTCAGATCTTGGCCGCGAAACGTGTACGGCGCGTGCACGGTGCCCATGCATCCGACCATCTCGCCGCGCTCGGTTTCCAACACCCACCCGATCGGATAATCTTTTCCCCGTCGAGTCCGCACCGGATTGTCGCGCCACAAACCGCTCCAATCTTCGAACACGGGAACGTCGAGTCCATGGGCGCGCGCCAACCCCGCAATGCGCTCGTAGTCGCGCAACGCGGCCGGGCGCAAGCGCGTCGGTGCCATCGATTCGGCGACCTTCACGATCCGGTTTCGTAGGAAATCGGCAGGGTGGTCAAACCGCGCAGCCCGAGGTTTTGGCGCCACACGGGCTTCTCGCACGTCGACGTCAAGGTGGAGAACCGGCGCAGCAGCGTTTCGAATGCGATCTGCCCTTCCAGACGCGCCAGCGGTGCTCCGAAGCAAAAGTGCGCGGCCCACCCGAATGCCAGATGCCGATTATCCGTTCGATCGAAATCGACGCGATCGGGTTCGGGGAATCGCTCGGGATCGCGGTTTCCGGCTGCCATGACGGCAATCACCGCGTCGCGTTTGCGCATCTGCTTGCCGCCCAGGGTCACGTCGCGCGGAGCGAGACGCGCCGTGAGCTGGCTCGGGCTTTCGTATCGCAGCAGCTCTTCGACGGCTGCCTTCACGAGCTGCGGTTCCCGGCGCAGACGCTCGAGTTGCTCGGGGTTACGCAAAAGCGTCAGCAGGCCGTTGCCGATCAAATTCGTGGTCGTCTCTTGTCCGCCGACCATCGTGACGATGCAGTTCGCGACGATCTCGTCGTCGCTCAAACGATCTCCGTCGACTTCGCTCGATAAAAGAGAATGAACCAGTCCGGGCCGCGGGCGCTTTCGCTGCTCTCGAACGGCGTTATGAAAGTAAGTGGTAAGGTTTTCGACGGCTTCCAAAACGCCGCCGAGCAGGTCGGGATTGTGTTGGAAGTTTCCGAGCATTCCGGCAAAGGCAGCCGACCAATCCTTGAGCCGAGGGTGGTCTTCGACCGGAACGCCGAGCATTTCGGCGGTCACGATCGCCGGCAACGGCTCGGCGAAGTCGGCGAGCGCGTCCATCGTGCCGGTGCCTCGCGCTACGATCTCGTCGACGAGCCGGTTTGCTATCTGTTCGATATGATCGCGCAGCAAACGCACGCGCGCCGGCATAAAAGCGGGTGCGGCGAGCGTTCGCAATCGGGTGTGAGCCGGCGGATCCATGAACAGCATCTGTTTGACCATCACCTTGGCGACCGGACTCACCTCGGGGACGCCTAAGGTCTCGAAGTACTCGGGCGGGGGCGTGCGATCCGCCGAAAAACGCGTCAAGACGGTTATCACGTCCTGGTAGCGAGTGACGACCCACGCGTGGAGATAGGGATCCCAATGCACCGGGTCTTCGCTGCGAAGCCGCCGATAGAGCGGATAGGGATCGGCCAGCACGTCCGGATCCAGCAGGTAATGGAGGCTCAGGTCTTGCTCGGCTACCTTACCGTACACGACATACCTAGGCGTACGTCCCGGTTTTCAAGCGCGTCACTTCGGTGGACAACGCCGCGACGGTCGGCGCGGTAAAGACCTGGCGAAGCGTGAGCTTTACACCGAACGCGTCGTGGATTCGCGCCACAAGTTGCACGGCAAGCATGGAGTGGCCGCCGATCAAGAAGAAGTTGGCTTGCGGGTCGATGGACGATTGCTCCAGCAGGGATCCGACCATGGTTGCGATATCCCGCTGCACGCCTTCGTCGGGCGGCGCCGCCGTCGCAGAATCGCCCGAATCGTTCGGCAGGCGATTCGCTTCGCACGGAAGCGGAAGCCCGGATCGATCGAGCTTGCCGTTTGCGGTTTGCGGGAGTGACGGCAGCGATACGAACGATGAGGGAATCATATACTCGGGCAGCTTGGCTGTAAGTGCCGTACGCAAACCGGTCGCCGTGAGACGCGCTCCATCGGCGGCGACGACGTAAGCGACGAGCGCCGGATCGGCCGGCGACGCGGTGCGTGCGACGACCGCGCTGCACGCCACGCCGGTACATTCGTTGAGGCGCGCCACGATTTCGCCCGGCTCTACGCGATGTCCGCGAATCTGCACTTGGTCGTCGAGGCGCCCGAGAAACTCGATTTCGCCGTTTTCGAGCAGTCGCGCGCGGTCGCCGGTGCGATAGATGCGCTGCAACGATCCGCCGGCGCCGGTATATTCTACAAACGCCTTTGCGGTGGCGTCGGGCAGATGCCGATACCCACGGGTGACGAGCGCGCCGGCCAAACACAACTCCCCGGCGTGACCCGACGGCACGGCGTTGAGTTCTTCGTCGAGAATCAGCGCCGTTGCGTTGGTAATCGGACGCCCGATCGAGGGGCGTTCGTTCGTGTCTTCGGGGGACACGACGCCGGACGTCGCGACGACCGTACACTCCGTCGGCCCGTAGTTGTTGACCAGAGCGAAAGGCAGCTCGCGATTGGGCCGGCGGCGCAGTACGTCTCCACCGGTCAGTAGGTAGCGCAGACGCGTGTTTTCCGGCCACGACATGGCGATCATCGGTTCCGCGAGGATCGTCGGAACGAAACCGATCGTAATGCGTTGCTCGACAAGCCACTGCTGCAGTTGATCGGCCGATCGCCGTACCTCTTCGCCCGCGACGACGATCGCTGCTCCGGCCGCAAGATATGGCCAGATCTCCCACACGGCGGCATCGAAGCCAAGGCCGGCGACCAAGCTGGCACAGTCAGCCGAGGTGACGTCAAACGCTCGCCGATGCCAATCGATCAAGTTGGCGAGGTTTGCGTGGGTGACTTCCACGCCTTTGGGTTGCCCCGACGAGCCGGACGTATAAATAATGTAGGCGACGCTTTCCGGGTCGGGTTGCGCAACCGTGAAGCGCGAAGTGTCAAGCGCAGGCAGGTCGTCGACGTCCACCGTCAGCCACGAGCCCTGCGGTAAACGATCCATTCGGTTCGGCTGCGTGACCAGCGCGGTCGCGCCCGCGTTTTCGAGAATGAATGCCGCTCGATCGACCGGCGTCGAAGGGTCGAGCGGCACGTAAGCCGCGCCGGCTTTTACGATGCCCAGCGCAGCGACCACGAAGCGAGCGGATCGCTCGACGAGCACGCCGGCGCAGCGCCCCGGACCCACCCCCGCTTCGCGCAGGCGCATCGCAAGCCGGGTCGATTTTTCGTCGAGCCCGGCATACGTCAAGCGCTCGCACGCATCGGCTACCGCGACGCTCTCGGCCGCAGAGTCGTCCCGTCTCGAACGGATGATGTCCACGATCTCATAGTAGGTCTGCAAGCGACGCCTCGTTAGGGGAGAACGTCCCCTATAGTCAAGTTCCTAAGGGTAACCGGAGTAGGTTTCCAACGAGGTTCCGGTACGGTATCACGTCGTTTCTGGTCGCCAGGAAGAGCCGGCTCGGAGCGATTCCGGTTCGACGGACAAAATACGCAGCAGCGAGCGCGAGCGATATCACGTACGATATCGACGTCGCGATCGCACCGCCGGCGATGCCGAAGATCGGCAGCATCGCCACCGTCGCCACGGCGCAAATCACGAGTGAGACCACCCGAAAGGCGAGCACGAGCCGCGGCTCACCGACTTGCTGCAAGAAGAAGGACGTGAGCGCACCGATCGTGCTGTAGGCCACGACTCCCGGCAAGAGCAGCCACGTTACCAGCACCGCCCCCTCGAAGGCTCGTCCGTAGAGAAGCGGGACGAGGAACGGGGCGGCGACGGCAATGCATCCCGCGCCGGCGATCGATAATGCGAAGCAGTGGCGCATGCACGTCGCCGTCGCCTGTGCGGCCTGCGCTTCGCTTCCGCGCGCAATGCGCCCGAAGCATGCGGTATTGATGGCGCGGCTGATCTCCCACAGGAGTTCCCCGATCGCGATCCCGATCGAATAGATGCCAAGCTGGGCATTTCCGAGCATCGCCATGATAATGAATACGTCGATCTTGAAGTTGAGAAAGGCGGCCGCGTTCGTCAGGCTGCTTTGAAACGCGTACCGGAGCTGTTCGAGCAGCAACGGTCCGCGATCCTCACCGGTCGTCCCCGACGAGTACCGGCCCAAGCGCAGCAGCGAGTAGCACGAGGCCGCTACGAAGCCTGCAACCCAGATCGCAAGCAGCACTCCTAGCGGCGCCCGATCGAAAACGAGTAAGGGAATGTAGAGCAGCACCGCGCCGACTCCCGGAAACAGTTGCGCCACGACAACGGTTCGAACGTCTCCGTCGGCGAGGAAAAAGCCGGTCGACGTTTGCGCAAAGAGCGCAAACGGCACGGCCGCAGCGACCCAGAACAGAACGCCTTGCCCCGGTACGAACCACGCGATTGCGGCCAGGACCGCAATGGCGGCAAGACACGTGCCGGCCCAGATCGCGAGCATCGCGCGCGTAACGGCCGCCGGCGAGCGATGGCGTTTGGTGTATTGCCACGCTACCGCCGCACTTTGACCGTTCATCACGAGCACGAGCATCAACGCCGCGTTCGCATAGGTAAAAAGTCCCTTACCGGACGCTCCTAACGTGCGCGCGATGACGATCGAACCGACCACGGCAACCGCTCGGATAGCGGTTCTGGTTATAAAAGTCTCGAGACTTCGTTTTCCGACGTCGCTCACGGTAGGGTTTAGCTGTACCCTATAACGATGACCGGGACGCAACTGCCATTGGTCCCGCCCCCTAAGGTCCTAGTCGCGCTTCCACATCAGCCCGGCGTTTCCGAAGGGTCATCGGTGCCATTATGGCGGTGATTATGCTGCAGTACGGTGTCGTTGCCGGCGGCCGGCTCAAAGCGTGGGAGCTCGAGTGCGTCCGCAACATCGAAATGCGCCGTTTGGCGCGCTTGCGCTGCGCGATTGCCTGCGCAGCGCCCGCGCCGCCGGCGGCGGCTCCTTACGAACGATTGTGCGCCGCGACCGTCGCGTCGTCCCAACGCGTCGTCGCGCCCGACGAACTGGCGCGGCGGAGCGATGAATTTATTACCTTGGACTCCGACGATTCGGGCGCAGAGTGGCAGCGGCATCTGCGCGATCTCGCACTCGATTTCATTTTGGTTTTCGGCGACGTCGAACTCGGCGACGCCGCACAAAGCGCTCGCTACGGCGTGTGGCGCTTCGTTTACGGCGATCCCGCGCGTTTTCGCGCGGCCGTGCCGGGGTTTTGGGAGATGTACGCGGGCCACGACGTCACGTCGGCGGCTCTCGTCAGGACGAGCGCCGGCGCGGAGACCGTGCTGAAGTGCGGGCATCTCGGCACGGTGAAGGCTTCGTTCTCGCGTAACGTAGACGCCATTTGCAAGGCGATGGCGGCGTGGCCGTCGATGGTCTGCGCGAACGGAGTCGAGGATACGGCGGCGGAGGCCGCCGGTTCGGCGGCGGTGCAGCCGCGCGTCCGGTACGGTTGGCCTACCGCGCTCGAAACGGCGCTGCTTAGTTCGAGCGAGGCCGGCGCGCGAACGTTCGAGTACCTCCGCAGCCGGCTTTTTTCCGTCGACTGGAATGTGGGGATCGTGCGGGAATCGCCGAGCGATTTCATCGGACGTAACGCGCGACCGAAACCGCGATACCTCTTTCCCGCCAAAACGCACACGTATCTTGCGGACCCGTGCGTGGTACGTTTAGGCGCGCGTACGATGCTATTTTGCGAGCAGTTCGATCACCGGCACAACCGCGGCATCTTGGTGTCGAGCGAATTCGCGTGCAATCGCGCGGCGGAACCCACCGTCGCGATCGAAGAGCCGCACCACTTGTCGTATCCTCACGTGTTCGAGCTGAATGGGGCGTTGTATTGCATCCCGGAGTCGGGTCACGCGAACAAAATCTGTCTCTACCGCGCGAACGAATCGGTCGACCGATGGCATTACGTGCGCACGCTGGTCGACAACTTCGCGGGAGTCGACAGCACCGTCGTGCGGCACGACGGAAAATGGTGGCTATTCTGCACGAGCGCAGAAGCGGTAGAGCGCGGCTTCAACTCACACCTCTACGTGTGGTACTCCGACGACCTTTTTGGAACGTGGAAGCCGCACGCACTCAATCCCGTAAAGATCGACGCTCGCTCCGCACGTTGCGCTGGCGCGTTCTTCACGCACGAGGGTGCTCTCTACCGCCCAGTCCAGGATTGCGCCGCGTCGTACGGAGCCATGATCCACATCGAGCGCATCGAGAAGTTGACGGAGCGGGAGTTCGAGGAAACGACCGTCGGAACGATACGACCGCCGGGAGGCCGGTATCGCAGCGGAATTCATACCATTTCCGCCGCGGGAGACGTTTGCGTCGTCGATGCAAAGCGCTACGTGTTCAGTCCGTGGCGCATCGGTTTTGCGCTGCGCCGCCTAGGACGCCGAACCGCCCGCGCCGTCACCGGAATAGCCCTGTCGGGCGAGGAGTTCGGTCCGCTGCGGTAGGGGGCCGGGGATTTTGGCGTAGACGTCATCGAACAGTGCGTCATGGAATTCGACCGCGGCCGGCCGACGTTTGCGGTGGTGGAACTGCGATGAGCGGCCGCTGGAAGGTTGCGATTCTTTCCTTATGCGCGGGTAGCGCGCTGCTTTTACTGGCGTCACAGCTCTTCGGCCTCCTCGGCTACGGCGGAATGCCGCGCGTCGGTCTCTGGGGGATGCAGGTCGTTCCGGACAAGCCGTTCACGTTTGTCGTGACGTCGCTCGATCCGGGCCAAGGTGCGGACCGAGCCGGAATCCGTCCCGGCGACGTCATCGACATGCGCGCTCAGCCTCTCACCGTTCGGTTTTGGCTGCTCGACGAGCCGATTGCCGGCCGTCCGGCTACGCTGCAGCTCGTGCGCGGCGGCCGCGCGCTGACGGCTACCGTCATGCCTACCGGGATAAGCGTGCGCCGGCGCCCGGACATCATTGTTTTCGCGGTCGCCATCCTATGGATGATCGCGTTTGCCGCATTACTGGTATGGCGCAAGCCGGAGTCGTACGACGTCCGGCTGCTCTCGCTGACGCTGATCTGCACTGCGGCGAGCCGGGCGATCGTGAATTTTTCAAGCTCGTCGGCCGCGTTCTACGTCGTAGACTTCCTTTCGATTTACGTGCTCTATGGCGCAGCGGTCATATTGTGGGCCATGTATTGCGGCACGTTCGACCGGCCGCTTTCGCCGCTGCGACGCATCGTAGGTTACGTCTGCGTCGCGCTCGCCGTGGTTTCGATCGCGATCGGCGTAGCGGCAGTCATTGGCGAAATGACGCTGTGGTTTAGCGCCGACGCCTATCTGCACTTTTACGGAGGGCGCAGCGAACAGTGGCACTTACCCTACGACTTCGCGGTGGTAGCCGGCATCGTCGCCGGCGCCCTGGCGATCGGCGCGTCGCGGGGTGAAGAGCGCCAGCGCGCGGTATGGGCGCTCGTTCCGCTCGGGCTGCTATTCGGCTTCAACGTCATCGGAGGATACTTTGAAGGATCGCAAACGGGTTACAGTGCGCTGGTGTTTTGGATTGCGATTCGGAACGTCTTGCTCTTCGTCGTTCCCATACTCTTAACGTACGCGGCGCTGGGACGGCGGCTGCTCGACGTCGGTTTCGTCGCGAATCGTGCGCTGATCTTCGGTATCGTGTCGGCGATCGTCGTGTGCGTTTTTTTGATCGTGGAGTGGGCGGCCAACGAGCTTCTGGTTAACGCGAGCCGCACGACGGGGACGGTCTTCAGCATGGCGGTGGCGCTGGGGCTCGGCTTGTCGATGCGGCCGATTCACCGCTGGACGGATCGTTTCGTCGACCAAGTGTTTTTCCGCAAGCGTCACGAGGACGAAGCGGCGCTGCGGCGGTTCGCGCACGAGGCGGCGTATATCACCGATCGCGAGACGTTGATCGAGCGGACCGTCGAGACCGTTCGCGAGCACGCCTACGCGGCGACGGTAAGCGTTATGTTTCTCGGCACGAACGTCGACGAGAACGATCGCGCGATCGTGGCGCTGCGGACGTGGCACAAACCGGTCGATCTCGATACGCTCGAGACTACGTTGCAGGGCGAGTACGCGTATCCGATGCTCTCGCGCGGGCGCTTGATGGGTGCGCTCGTGTGCGGGCCAAAGGCCGACGGTGAGAGCTACGCGCCCGACGAATCAGCGGCGCTGTTCGAACTCGCGCACGGCGTCGGAACCGCGCTCGATCTACTCGGCGAGGGTCGCACCGACGGATCGACTGCGGTGCTAGAGCAGCTCGCGGCGCTCAATCGTCGCCTCGACGCGCTTACGGAGCTTCAGCCTCGGCATTGATGCTGAGATCGATGTCGTTCCCGACGATCATCGGACCGTAGCTCATGCCCCACTGCGTGCGATCGATGGTTGCCGTCGCCGAGTAGGCGATGAGCATGCGGCCGCGCGGCGAGTTCCCCGCGCCGACGACCGCGGCGTTGAGCGTGATGGGATGCGTCTGCCCGTGCATCGTGAGATCGCCGGTGATCGTGAAATGCTTGGCATCGGTGCCGTCGACTTTCGTGCTGACGAACTTGATCGTCGGGTTGTTGGCGACGTCGAAGTAGTGCGGCGACTTGAGATCGCCGTCGCGCATGTCGTTGTGGGTGTCGACGTGCGACGCGTCGAGCTGCGCGGTGACGGCCACGGGAATCTGCGACGGTGGGTTGAGCTGCACCGAAGCGCTCGAGATCGGAATCGTTCCGACGACGGGAACGATGCCGAAGTGCCGCGCGGTGAACTGCGCGGTCGAGTGGACGGGGTCGACGGACCAGGTCTGCGGTGCGGCGGCCGCGGGCAGGCACGTCGCAAATGCGATTGCGGCCGAGAAAAGAAGAAGACGTTTCATGGGGAAGGCGCATTCTGGTCGCCGGGTGCTGTTCCTGGTGCATCAGTACACGGGATTCATCTTTGCCGCGTATCTCATCGTCGTGTGCTGCAGCGGCGTGGCGTTGGTGCTGTTGGAGAACCAGATCTTCGGCTATCGCGACTACCTGATGCTTAGGGTGCCGGTGCGAGAGCACTCGCTGTCGATCGCGGGTATCTTGGGGATCGCGGAGCGCGCTAACCCAGGAAAACCGGTGCGCCACGTGCTGCTATCGTGCCCGACCGGCTGCACCGACGACGTCAGCTTTGACGATGGACCGAACCGGCTCGACGTGCTAGTCGATCCGTACACCGGAGCGATTCTCAAAACGGTCGTGTGGGAGCAGACGGCGATCGGCGTGCTGTATGGTTTACACGGCAGCTTGTTTTTGGGCGATACGGGGAAGCGATCAACGCTGCGGCGGGGTTGAGCTTGATCGTTCTCGGCTGTACGGGAATCTATCTCTGGCCGTGGCGATTTAGGCTGCGTTGGAATGCGCTCGACCTTCATCGAACGATCGGCGTATTCGCCGCAGCGTTTCTCTTCATGTGGGCGTTGACCGCTGCGGGGCAGGTATTTTGGGACGAACCCGACGAGCCGATCGCACCGGCACCGTCGCACGGCACCGCACTTGGGTTGGACCGGCTCGTCGCGATCGGGAATGCGGCGCTTCCAGGCGAGTTGACGTTCGTCTATCCGCCCGCGAACGGGGTCGTCGTCGTTCGCAAACGCGTTCCCGGCGACCCGGATCCCTACGGATACAGTTACGTCGCCGTCGACGCGCACGCCGGGCTAGTGGTGCAAGTTTACGACGCGCGAACGTTTCCGCCGTCGTGGCGTGTGCGTACGGCGATGTACGCGGTACATATCGGCGCCCCCGGCGGACCGGTCTTGCGGGCGCTCTACGCGCTCTTCGGGCTGGCGCCGGCGGTGCTATTCGTAACGGCGTTCCTCATGTGGCGCAAAAAGCTGAAGCGCTCGGAACAATTGCGCGACGCGGCGCCTCTTTCAGGATAGCGGTCTCTAGGACCGGGAGGAGGCGCATGACACGTTGGGCACCGCCCGAGACGATTTCCGCGGCGCACCGCGGCGACGAAAACGCTCGCGAGGCGCTCATCACGGCGATTTGGCCCGCTTGCTATCGTTTGGCCGCGACGGTCATCGGCGACGCGGCCCTGGCGCAAGACGCGGCGCAGGAGGCATGCGCCATCGTGCACCGGCGAATACCGGGCTTACGTGAGCTCGCTGCGTTCGACACGTGGCTCTACCGTATCGTGATGCGCGAAGCGGCCCACGTGCGGCGCCGCAATCCACCCGTCTACGAGATTCCCGAACGCGCCGCGGCCGTCGAGGATACGAGTGCCGCGATCGACGTCTGGAGCGCGCTCGGCAACCTGCCGCCCGATCAGCGCGACGTCCTGGTGCTGTTCTATTTCGACGATTTATCGACCGACGAGATTGCCAAGATTTTGAATGTCGCCCACGTTACGGTGCGTACGCGCCTATCGCGAGCGCGACAGCGCTTACGCGGCATCCTCGACGATTATAATTCCGGGACCTTAGCGCAGCCGGAGGAGAAGCAGTATGCACTCTGAGTTTTCGATGATGGCGAAGTCCGCGCGCGCGGCTATTGCCGTGCCGGGCGTTCCGTTCGACAAGATTGTGAGTCGCTCGCGGGCGTTGGGCTATCGCGATCGGCTACGTATGGTCGTTGCGTGCGGCGCGTTGGCGCTCGCTGCGGTTGCGAGTGGAACCGTCGGACCAAAGGTCTATGACGGCATTCAGTTCTGGTTCGCGGGCAACCGGTGGGCGGTCCGCGTGAACTCGTTGACGATCATGAGCCCACCGTCTGCGAACGACCTTCGCGCCGTCACTGCGAGCGCGACGTTTCCAGTCGTGTATCCGGTAGGGTTGCCGAATGGCACGCATCTGATTCGGATTCTGTATTCACCGGCGGATCGTCCAACCTCGATCACGATCAACTACCTCAACACTCGCTCCGGATTCCATGAAGGTTTCACGCTGATCGACTCAAGGATCATTAATGCGACCACCTTTCCGAATAGTCCCAAGCAGCAATCCCATTTCCGAACGGGACCGAGTGCCCAGAACCCGTGGCGCATCGGTGATGAAACAGTCATGGCTTTCAACGATAAGGGGCCGGCAGCGAAGGTGCGAGCGATCGAAATGGCCATGCGGTCTACATCTCCGGCCGAGAGTCTGTCCGCAAACGTAGCGATGTTGTGGAAGATTCGATGGTTGGGCGGTACGTTCGAGCTGACTGACGTCGCCGATCGTCTCGCCGGGGACAGGGCCGGCGTGTTGATCGATCGTGGTAATCTCCGACTCATTTCGGAACTCGCTCGCACGCACCGGCCTCTTCTCGCGCCTAAGATCACGTATCTCACGAACATTCCATATGTTGGCGGTCTTCCGCAGTACAATCGTGCGACAATTCGCTGGGGACGCGACGTTACGATCCCGGCCGGCGGGGTTCGCGCAGTCGCCACGGCGATGGCTGCGGCGGGCGAGTCGGGCCGCTGGACCGACTGCTGCGAGATTCTCTACACTGCGGCGCAAAACGGTACGTACACGCTCTGGACGCTGCCGATGAAAAAGTCGCAGTCGATCGAAAGGTACGAAATCGATGCAAAGACTTATCGCGTGAGAAGCTGAGCGGCTCGAGCGCCAAGGAGCCATGAAAAAGCTCTTGAAAGCCTAGCGAACGACCAGCAGCGACTTACGAGGACGGCACAATGAGCTTTTTAGACCGTTCGCACTCGATCGCGGCACCGGGCTTCAGCCGATGGCTGGTCCCTCCCGCGGCGCTCTGCATTCATCTTTGTATCGGTCAAGCGTACGCCCTGAGCGTGTTCAACAAGCCGATGTCGCAACTCATCGGTATCAGCGCGCCGGCGCCGGGCGATTGGAGCATTCCCGCGATCGGGTGGATCTTTAGCCTCGGGATCGTCTTTCTCGGACTGTCGGCGGCATTCGGCGGAAAATGGGTCGAGGAAGCCGGCCCGCGCAAGGCGATGTTCTTGGCGGCGCTGTGTTTTTGCGGAGGTCTCGCGATTTCAGCGGCCGGCGTTGCGGTGCACCAGTTGTGGGTCGTGTACCTCGGCTATGGCGTCGTCGGCGGTATCGGACTCGGCATCGGCTATATTTCGCCCGTCTCCACGCTCGTCAAGTGGTTCCCGGACCGGCCCGGATTGGCAACGGGGACGGCGATCATGGGCTTTGGCGGCGGCGCGCTGATCGGTGCTCCCCTCGCAGTCGCTCTCATGAAGTTCTACGCGACGCCAACCTCGACGGGCGTCGCGCCCACGTTGCTGACGATGGCCGTGATCTATTTCGTCTTCATGATCATCGGCACGTTCATCGTGCGCGTTCCGGCGGCCGGTTGGCTTCCGGCCGGATACGTTGCACCGACGCAGTCGACCGGCCTCGTGACCGCGGAAAACGTGCTCGTGGGACAGGCGGTAAAAACGCCGCAGTTCTACCTGTTGTGGATGGTGCTGTTTCTCAACGTGACGGCGGGAATCGGCGTGCTCGGTCAAGCGTCGCTGATGATTCAGGAGATGTTCCCGGCGAAGTTCCCACATGCGACGGTGGCGGCAGCGCAAGCGTCGGCCGCGGCGGCTGCGGGGTTTGTCGGTTTGCTCAGCGTCTTCAATATGGGCGGCCGGATCTTTTGGGCGTCGATGTCGGACTTCATCGGCCGTAGAACGACGTACGTGGTGTTCTTCGTCCTGGGCGCATTTCTGTATGCTTGCATACCTGGAATCGGTCGCGCGGGAAACTTGGCGCTGTTCATTACGTGCTACTTGATCATCCTCAGTATGTACGGCGGCGGCTTCTCGACGATACCGGCCTACTTGCGCGATCTCTACGGGCACATGAACGTCGGAGCGATTCACGGCCGGATTTTGACTGCGTGGTCGGCGGCCGGCATCGCGGGACCCGTGCTCGTGAACTACATTCGCGAGTATCAGATTAACCACGGCGTTGCCAAAGCCGACGCCTATTCGGTCACGATGTACGTTATGGCCGTGTTGCTCGTCATCGGATTGATCTGCAACCTGTTGGTGCGTCCCGTCGACGAGCGGCATCATTATAAAGAAGATGAAGTGCTCGTCGGAGGTGTCGCATGAGCAACGCGCTCAAACTCACGCTCTCGTGGGCACTGGTCGGCATTCCGCTGCTGTGGGGAGTCTACGTCACGCTACTCAATGCAGTGAAACTATTCCGCTAGCTTTTTTGAGCGAACGGCGAAGCAAGCACTGTGCGTAGGCGATTTTGGAGCTTCGTTCTCTTGGCTTTTGTGCTCGCCGGGTGTTCGTCGGGCAGCGGTGCGTACGGCCCGCCGACTCCGGGTCCGGCGCCGGCGCGAGGCGCCGTCATCTCCGTGACGCACACGGCCACCTTGAGCAAAACGGCGATGGAAGGCGGCGAAGCCGGCCCGTTCGTGACCGGGATCGGCGGAGCGCCCAAGTGCGACGTCGATCTCTATGCCGTCCGGTACGTGACTATCGGTGCGCACGGCGAGCCGGCCGATGCAAGCGCCGGCTTCTACGTGCCCGGACGCGGCTGCAAGGGGCCGTACGTGCTGATCGGCTACTCGCAAGGGACGAACTTCAATCGCGCGATGAATATCGCCGTTTCCACCAAGCAGAATCCCGAGCCGCTCATCCTCGCCGGCGTCTACGCCGCGCACGGTTACGTCGTTGCGGCAACCGACTATCTCGGCCTGGGCTATTCGACGTATCCCTACGAGCCGTATCTCGTGTCGAGCGCCGAAGCCAGCGCCGAGATCGACGCGATGCGCGCCGTGCGCAACGCCGCCAAGACCCTGCACGTGGCGCTTTCCGGCAAAGTGTTCTTGCAAGGCTACTCGCAGGGCGGGCACTCCACCATCGCCGTGCAGCGTGCCATCGCGCAAGAAGCGCCGAGCGAGTTCGACGTTATCGCCAACCAGCCGGGCAGCGGCATGTACGAGCTGACCAGCTGGGTTCAGAGCAATGCGAAAAAACCGCCGTCCGACGGCGAGTCGGCGTTTTTTGCGTTTCTCGTCCCCGGCTACAATAAAGTGTACGCTAACATCTATAAGGATCCGTCGGAAACGTTCAAGCCGCCCTATGCGAATTCCATCGATACGCTGCTGCCCGTAAAGACGTACGCGCAGCAGAACGCGCTCGCGGGGAAAACGCTGCCCGTCAACCTCAAGGAACTGATGCAGCCACGGTTCTTCCGCGATCTCGCGAGCGATCCGAACAGCGGCGTTCGCAAGGATCTCACGGCCAACGAGCCGCTGACGGATTGGAAACCCACGACCCCGATCTACTTGTGCGGCGGACATCACGATCCGGTCGTCGACTATGAGAATTCGCGCCAGGCGTATGCGTTTCTCAAAGGCGAAGGCGCGAAAGTGACCCTCGTCGATCTCAACTCAATGGTGCCGCCGGGCATTCCGCTAAGCCAGTATCACGACGCCGTGTTTGTTCTGTGCACGGTCGTCGAGCGCGTCAAAGTCCTCGATCCGCTTTATACGCGCTCTTCGTCGAGGACGGTTGCCCGGCGCATGCGGCGATAGTTGGGGTAGTAATCGCCCAGCGCGCAGTGTTGCGTCCAGCGATTATCCCATAACACCAGCGTGTTCGGTTTCCATCGCCAGCGTACTTGATACTGCGGCTGTTCCATGTGCTCGAATAGAAACTTCAGCAGCATATCGCTTTCGCGCTGCGAGACGCCCAAGATTCGCGTCGTGAAGTCCTGGTTCACGTAGAGGGCGTATCGGCCGCTCTTTTTGTTCATGCGCGCGACGGGATGCGAGACCGGCGGATGCTTGGCATACATTTCGGCCATCCGGTCCTCCATGCCGATCCGCGCAAACCGTTCCGGCGTGAAGTTCTTCGCGAACGAATGTTCGGCGCGCAGATTCTGCAATAAGGTTTGCAGCGGTGGGCTCAGGTCGCTAAACGCCTGATACATGTTGGCCCACAGCGTATCGCCGCCCAGTTCGGGAATAGCTTCGGAGTACAGCACCGCGATCTTCGGCGGCTTTTCTAAAAACGTGACGTCGTTATGCCACCGGTCCGCGCTCGGCGGCCGCTTGGCGTCGTTCTCGAGCACCATGACTTCAGTCGCTTCCGACATTCCGGGATAGAACGGGTGCAAGTAGAGCGGCCCAAGTGCGGCGGCGAGATCGCGCTGCTGTTTCGGCGTGACGTGCTGATTTTCAAAGAAGAGCACCAAGTGCTCGTCGAGGGCTTCGAGGATCGCGCCTTTGATCGCGGCCGGGCTCTCGGCGCTCAGATCGACGCCTTCGACCACGGCGCCAAGACTGGGGGCGAGGCGGTGAGCGGTTAAGGCGTTCATTAGTCGTTAGGCAAGAAAATCGCAGTTCGTTTGACCGTAGCTCACGCGATACTGCAGACCTTCTAATGCGTAGTGTGGACCAAGTGGACCGCTACCGTCGGTCGCATCCACTAGATCCGTGCCTTGCCGTTTAAGGCCTCGAGCTGGTAGAGGATCTCGATGAGCGTGTAACACTGCGTCATGCCGATGACGTATTGAAACTCGCCCGGGTCGACCTTTCGTTTCTGCCAATCCTCGACTTGGAGTTGTAAGGCCTCCATCATGGCCTTGGCATTGGAACGAATCGCCATTGGCGCCCCTTTCACTTCAAACGGATACGACTCGGATTGAAGAACCGCGATCGTAACGGGGCTTCAAAATCGGTGTCCAAGGCACCTTGCCGAGCCCTTATCCTACGTTGGTTGGGCGGACGCCTGACTCACTGGTGCGTCGGAGGGTTCACGCCGCAACGCGAAAGCCAATCCGTATAGCGCGGCGACGACAATGAGCAGTGCCCGGTAGCCCACGAACAACGACGCGTACTCGAGGACTCCGCCGATCATCGCCCCGAGGAGGTTCGCTGCAAATGCAGCGGTCGATGAGCCGACGTTGCGGAAGCGTTCCGCAAAGATGAGATTCGCAAGGAAGATGGGAGCGAAAGCCAGCGCGATCGCCGCGCCGAGCCGCAGTGGAATATCGAGCGTGAGGAGCAGCTCGGGTTTGACGGCCCAGGCAACTGCAAGCGACGCAAACAGGGCGACGTAGAGCCAACGAGGACTGGGCAGCCGGGCGCGCCGAGTGACCTCGATGGCCGCATACACGGAAAGCAAAATGCCGAAGAATACCAACGCGTTGACGAACCACGTCGTACCAAAAAGAAGAGCGAACTGCACGACGTTCTTGGTCTCGAGTAATAAGAAGGCTGCGCCCATGAAGAACAGATCGAGGTAACCGCTCATGTCGCGCAGCGAGCCGGCCGCCAAGCGAACCATGAGCAGTGAGGCGAGCAAGATCGCGCCGATGGTGATCAGATAGATTTGCGGGATCGCGCTCGAGCGCAGATAGAGAAACGGCCGGTCGTCGGTGACGGGCGCCGGAACGAAACGCCCTTGTGGACTCCAGAGGCTCGCGCACGCGACGTTGCCGGATGCCGCTCCGATCATCAGGAGAGCTAAATGAGCTTGGGGTCCGGCTGACGTCGCGCAGGGCGGATGGCCGAAGGTAAGTGCGAGCATGTTCGCCAGCCGATCGACCGGCCAATCCTCGCGATAGTAATTATACATACCAAACGCGCCGCCGGCAGTGAGATGCTCGCGCGCCGCGCGGATGGACTCGGTGGTAAAGAGATAGGTCTCGAGGCGCAGCGAGGACTGCCCTGAGATGAGCGCAAGTGAGTCCGGCAAAGCGAAAAGGATTAAATCGTATTTTTTGCGCGTGCGCTCCAGAAACGCACGCCCGTCGTCGATGTGGATGCTGACTTGCGGCTGCTGATACGGATGATCCGGGTTCATACTGCGCCCGATTTGGTAGATTCGCGGATCGATTTCGACGGCGTCGACGTGCTTGGCGCCCGATGCCAGCGCGATGGCAACGTCTTTACCGTTCCCGGCTCCGACGATCAGCACGTCGCGGAGCGGATTGTTGCGCACGCTTTGATACGGAACGAAATAAATCGGCTCGATGTCCCTTCGTTCGGCGGTAGAGACGATCGTCTGGTGATTGATTCCGTTAACATCGATCGCAACGAACTGATTTTTCACGCGATACGGGGCGCCGTTGAGGTCGTAGACGGTCGTACCCGGCTTGAGGGTGAAGACTTTGACTTTATAATACGGCGACCAGGTGTAACCGGGCTGAAATGATTCTCGTCCGAGCATCAAGAGGAGCGCCACCGCGGCCACGACTTGAAGCGCTTTCACCGAGGGAGCGTAAAGGATGAGAAACACGATGGACGCGATCGCTCCCCACACGAGCGGCGGCGCTCCCAGGTACGAGAGCAGGCTGAGAGCCACAATGCCCGTGAGACTGCCAAGGATGTCGAGCCGATAGGCTTCCAGCGGCTCGAACTGTGCGAAGATGCGCGCGACGCCCTGCGCAATGGTTCCCATGACCGTGGCAGTCGCCAGGAAGACCACCGGCAGGATCGCCCACATCGGAATGCCGCTGGAAATCGCACCGAAGTAGAATACGTCGCCACGAGGCCGCGCGATCGTTACCGGAAAGAGCAGCACGAGCGCCACGAGGAAGGCGAGAACGACGATCGCCCACGGGAAGTAATCCGTGCGCGATTTCCCCTTGAGGAATCCTAGGCCGATGCCGAGGAAGCTGCCCAACAAAACGAAGTTCGAAAAATACGAAAGATAGATGACGTTCGAGCCAAGCCAACGGATCAGCGCCAGCTCGACGAACAGCATCAAAAAGCTCGACAGGACTAAACGCGACCTTCCCGCCATGTCGAGCAATTCTATCATTGCTTCGCCGGGTCCCTGCGCGAGGGCGAACAAGGTGGAGAATCGCTCTTTGGTTTCTTTCGGGGGCACGTTTACAGTGGTTCGCTGCCCTTTGCGATTATACAAATCAATAAGACCTGATCGCGCTGTGCGGCTGCCCCCGCGGGAACCAAACGGGGGCCAGCGAACGTCCCTCTATCAGGAGGTTACCCGTATGAGTTACCTGCGATTTTCGCTATGGCGGCTGCTGTGCGCGCCGATGTGCGCGGCGCTTCTGTTGCCCGGTTGCGGCAGTACCGCCGCGAGCCAGCCTCCCCCGGGTGGTCTTTTCGACGGTAATGAATGGCGGGTGACGGTGCGCAACCAAACCGACCGTTACGTGTGGCTATCGAGGTATTGGCAAACGACTTGGACCAAAGATTGGCACCTTGAGAACTACTCCCGGTGCATCGCTCCTCACGGCGAAAGCACGGCGTCGATCGACTATACCGGCCCGAACGGTGCTGAAGCGCGGCTTCGCGCCGAAGTCAAGCCCGCCACTGCGACCGGTTGCGAACCACACGAGAATACCGCCGACGTATGGGGCAATGCATGCAACGAGCACCTCTTCACCAATAAAGAGGGCACCCAGCAATGGCATGTTGTGAGAGCGGAAGCGTTCGTTAAGTACGACGGAAAGGATTACACTGTGCCTACGTCTTGCGACGTGGCGCATTGGTCTTTCGTGCGCAAGTGAGTTTTGCATCCGCGTGACGGACGACTAAAAAAGCCCCGCGGAACGTTCTTATTCCACGGGGTTTTTACAATGGTGGGCGGTATCAGGATTGAACTTATGACCTCTTCCGTGTCAAAGAGATCGATCCACCAGGCAAGCTCCGCTTCCCTCGTGCACGAGAGTGTTTCACGTTGCAGGATCCGCACGCCGCGCGCGTGGTACGTGGTAGCTTAAGTGGTAGTTCCTTCTTATCTTCTGGCGGTGCGGCGGCTGTACTAAAGAGCCGGTCTCCGGGCCGGAAGGCCTCGAGCCCGTCCTGCGTTCCGAACCTCGGCTTTGGGGCAGATTTGCCGCCGCTAAACAAGGAAATCGATTCCGATTGCATCCGAGTCTACCCGAAAAATCTGGGTCAGCTTCGATCCGTCCTTACCCTTGAGTTACTTACATTCGAGAATATCGCGATCTGTTTGGCTGACTCGATGGACGGGGCGATTCTGGAATTTCCTAGCGAATCAGAGATAAGTCGCAATCTGGGTTTAGAATTAATAGTTCAGCCATGAACCCATCGCCTACACGCGCTTGCGCCTTCCGAGCGGGAATGGGCTTTTATACCGTGCGAAAACTCGGAAGTTCCTCATCAAACGTGCCGACGCCCCGATGGGGCGGCCGCTCGATTTACGGGCGTTGCTCCTAGTTAGGGTGTCGCATACCCGGTGACGGTCGTGAGAAGCGTAGGATCGAAGTTGCCCGAGGGAAGCCGGACGCGCCACGTTCGGCTGGCCGTATCGGCTCCCGGAAGCAGCCGTCCTAAGTTCCCGATTGTGGCCGAAGAATACACGAACGTCGCGCCGATACCGGCTTTCTGATTGTCCGCGTTGAGCACCGCAATCGGCGGCTGCTTGGCTGTGAAGTTCGGGTTTTCGTCGTCGTACGGATTGTGCGTCAAGCTAACGGTAACCGTAAACGGTGGATACAGAACCGAATGCGAGGTGTTGTGCAGCCGCACCGGCACGGTAAACGCTTGCGATTTACCGTCCCAGGTTCCGACGCCAAACTCGAGCGCTATCGAGTCGGTGAGCTTGCGTTCGCTCAAGCCCGCCGGCACGGGGTCGGACGCGGTTGTAAAGGCCGTCGCCGTCCAAACCTGTCCCGTGCCGTTGCGCGCGTCGATCCAAATCGGGTGAAACCCGCCGCTCGCGTCGGCGGCGAGTCCCATGTAGTCGCCGAACGAGGCATAGCGGTTGAGCGGCGACGTGAATCCGACGAAGATCCCTTTCGTATCGGGAAACGCTTGCGCCGAATAGCCGTCACCATTCGGCGGACGGATCGGCGACGACGTGCTCGAAACGCGTGCAAGCGTTGAAAACGATCGGCCGCCGTCGTGTGAAAGGGCGAACATCTCGGAAATCGTCTCGGACTCATGCGATGCGTTGTACCAACTGATGCCCAGTGCACCCATGTTGTTGACCGCGAGTGACGGTTGATATTGCGAGTCCAGACGATCGGAAGTCGTCAGAATCTCCTGCGGCTGCGTCCAGTGCGTTCCCATGTCGTCGGAACGAGTGAACAACAGGCGCGACCGCGGCGTTCGCATGTCGCTCCAAACGCCATAGATTTCGGTGCCGCTAGTCGTCCGTGCCGAGGCAAACTGCGGAACGGAATCGACGTCAAACGTATAGTCACCGCTGTGCAGGCGCTGTTCCGTGGCCTTGAGTCCGTACACGATGCGATCGCCGACGCGTCGCGGCGTGCCGAACGATCGACCGCCATCGCGCGAAAGACTTACGGCGACGACTTCGTGTGTATCCGTAAGCGATTTTACGTGAAAAAACGGAAACAGAAGATTTCCGCCGGGTAACACGACCGGACGGCTGTTGAACGACCATCCTCGCCAAACTTCCACCGGACGGTGAAACGTGCGGCCGCCGTCGCTCGACCAGATGAGTCCCAATGCATTGACTTGCGGCGAAAGACTCGCGGTATACAAAGCCGACATGTATATTCGGCCGCGATACGTACCATTCGTTTCGTCGATCGCGAGCTGCTCGTGGTCGTAGCTGTGCTTGTCGGGTGTTTGAAGAAATGCTAGGCGTTGGAAGGTCTCTCCGGCGTCGAGCGTGCCGAAGACGTAGAGACCGTTCAGCGTCTCTCCGGAGGAGTCGGCCTCGCTGCCGAGTATTGTCATATAACCTTTGCCGTCGGCACTAAAGGCCGCCTGAACGTCGCCTAAGAGGGAACCTGAGGCGAGCGGTAAGGTGGTGCCGCGCCAGTTGTATCCCCCGTCGTCCGACCTAAACGTTTCTGCCGTCAAGCCGCCGACGCCGAAGACCATCGAACCGGCGATGAGCTTGCGTGCATCCTTCGGCGACACCGCGATCGCCGGTTCGACGTACCACGACGACGGATGTCCGTCGACGACCGAGTCGGGTCCATACGACGGCTGGGAACTGCCGATGGTACTCGCGCAGAGCGAAACCGTGAGAAAAAGCGTGACCGCGCGTAGTGTCTTCACGTTAGTACTTGAAGTTTGCGGTAACGGTGATATAGCGCGGCCCGTACGGTTGAATGACGGCGACTCCGGGATAGTATCCCGTCGAACCTTGAACCACCGGCGTGACGTATCCATAGTTTCCGAAGTTTTGGATACTTTGGTCGTAGGCCCCCGTGATGTTATTAAAGTTCACGAGCAGAGCGATGTTGTCGGTGAATGAGTACCCGGCGTGTGCATCGAGCACGACGAAGGCGTGTGGAATATTGTAGATGTTGTTGTTGCCGTAATAGGTGGGAGACAGATCGACGAACCTGCCCGGTTTCCAGCGCCAGCCAAGCGTCGCCGACGCGCCGGAATACGGCACCGTTGCGGAGTACGTGTTGCTGATGAAGTTCGCACCCGGAACCACGGATTGATTCGTGCACGCCTTCGTCGCCGCGCACGTGCCGTTATTGTAAAAGCCCGGGGGTACGCTCATCACGTAAGCGTGCGTCAATCCGAGCGTCGCGCGCCAATAATACCCGGACGGCACGTCGCGATTGACAGTGAGGTTGAGTCCTTCCATGCGACTCGTTCCCAGGTTCCCGTATTGGTTGATGAACAACGGCTGATTGTTGAGCGTCGACTGCGTGGTGCCGATGAAAAACTGACCGTAGAGATTCGTCCGATAGAGATCGATCGACGCGACGGTATTTCGTTCCAGGCGCGCGTCGGCGCCGACGTCGAACCCGAACGTTTCCTCAGGTTTCAGATTGAGATTTGCCGTCGTTTCGGTGCATTCGCCGCCACTGCACTCTAGTGCGTAGCCCGTCAGATTCGGCAGCGCCGGCAGCGCAAAGCCGCCTCCGGCCGACGCTCGAATGGCCACGTTCGGACCGGCGCGCCACACGACGCCCAACCGCGGTGCGTTGTAGCGAAACACCGAGTCGCTCCACTGAGATGGACTCGATGGCGTCGGAACGTGAAACGAGCCGATCGCAAAATACCACGAAAGTCCCACGGACAGTTTGTCGTTGATCTGCGAGTCGACGTGAAGGCGCGTCTCGTCCGTCGTCGACGATGCCGCGGTCGACTGGCTCAAGTTGACCAACGGCGTCTTATCGAGCGTTAGGCTCGCATTGTAGGGCGCGTTGTAGTACGACGTCGTATAGGAAAGGCCGGCGCTGGTCGAGATTCCTATCTGCGTCGCATAACTGAGCAGCAGGTCGCGGTTGTTCGTCCACCAGCTTTCTTGCGTGTTGAGGCTCGGAAACGTCACTTTTTCCAACGTGCCGTTGTACGCCGCAGGCGCGTACGACGAGGACGATCCGAGATCGGCAGTTCCCCAGAGGCGATACGTCCCGTTGGGGTAGGCTTCGGCGCCGTTAAGGTTATTGAACGAGTTGTATTGTAGTGCCGCCACGCGCAGCACGGCGCCGTTGACGAAAGCCGTCACTTTCTCTTCGAGGAGACTGCTGGATTGACTCACGACCTCCGGCGCGCTCTCCTGCGTGAGGAACGTATACGACGGCTGACCCACCGGACTCGGCGCGTAGCTTCCATGGTATCCGGTTCCCGGCGCGAACTCGACCGGGAAATAGCCTTGTTCGGAATACTGTCTTGACGTCGTGCCGGCATAGAATACTTCCGCCGTTATCGACCGTGCGACGTCGTACGAAAGCGCGAGGGCGCCGTTTTGCTGCGACCATGCCGTGGACTGCTGCACGCCTTGCATCAACAGCGAGCTCGTGACGGTACAGAAGCAGTTCGGCACGCCGTTGACGGTAGGGTTTTGGTTGGCGGGTGGCAATGCGACCGGCTTTCCGTCGATCGTTGCCAGCGCAAACGGTAATGCCGGGATGACCGCGCTGCTGCCCAACGGCCCGGGGCTGTCGTTGATGCCGTAGACGATCGTTGCAGAAAGCTTGCCGAAGTGGAAGCCGGCGCGGCTGTTCGAAATGATGCCGCCGTACGGATCGTTACTTACCGAGAGCTCGAAACGGTTTGTGGTGACTTGTCCGGGCGGATGGAGTACGAAGCTTCCGCCAATTGAATCCACGATGGACGGCGCATTAGCGCCGGGACCGCGCACGACGTCGGCCGTATCGAACGCGTCCATCGGCAAGTTGCTGAGGTCGAGGCCGCCGCCCGTATTTTCGATGAATCCGTTGCTCGATACACCCTGCAGCGGCATGCCGTCGAGCGTAGTCGACGTTTCGTACGGAAGCGCGCCGTTGAGCGAAAGAACGACCGGCATCTGAGGTGCCAGTCGCATCGTTCCGGCAAAGGCGCTTCCGCCCGCCGAGTAGCCCGACACGGCCACGCCCGGAATTTGTGCGAAGAGATTCGTCCACGTGCCGTAGCCTGAGAACGCGTAATCGCCCGGTGTAACCGACGCGATGCTCGACGAGCTCACGTTGATGTGCGCGCCGCTGCTTTGGGTCGAAACGCGCGCGATCGTTTTAATTGCCGAAGGCGGCTCGAACTGAATGGCAACGGTGATGTCGCCGTTAATCAGGACGTCTTGTCGCGTTGCAGTTCCCAGCGCCGACGTCACGACGATGCGGTATGTGCCCCACGGAACGTTGTTGAACGTAAAAATGCCGCGGTCGTTGCTGCTGGTCGAGAGTACGGTCGGTCCGCCGATTCGTACCTCGGCGCCGGGCACCGGCTTGCCGTCGCTTCGCGTTACGCTCCCCGTGACGTTCGCCGTATGCGCGGCTGACTGCTGGACGCCGGGCGATACTTGGGCCAGCACCACGCGCGTGCACAACAGAAACGCGACGGCGAGGGCGATCGTATTTCTCATGATGACTCCAAAGCGGCGCTAACTAGCGAAGAATAGATTCGTTGCGAGGCAGGCGTATCCGGCAACGATTCGGGGTGCCACTGGACGCCTAAAAAATAAAAGTCTCGCACCTTGAGCTCGATGGCTTCGATCACGTCGTCGGGTGTCGCGCCGACGGCAGCGAGTGGCGGTGCGAGCGCGCGAATGGCTTGATGGTGCAGCGAGTTCGTCCAGATCGATGATTGACCGGTAACCTCGCGCAGCAGCGATTTTGGCTTTACGGCAACGCGGTGCGTCCCCACGGTGGCGGGCTCGTTGAGTTCGCGCACCTGATGATGCTTGATCTGGTATCGCGGGCCGAGTTCGGACGCCAAATCTTCGATGAGCGTTCCGCCGAAGGCGATGTTCGCGAGTTGCATGCCTCGGCAAACGCATAGCGTCGGCTTTCGTTCGGCAAATACGCGCCAGAGTAACGCCATTTCGCCGGCATCGCGAACGGGATCCACGCGATTGTCGGCAAGATCCGATCGCCCGCCGTAAAGGCCGGGCGCGACGTCGCCTCCTCCGCTAAACAGTAAGCCGTCGAACTGCGTGCGATCTAACGCCGACGCGGTGGCTTTGCCGCGCGGTAGAATCACCGCGTTTGCTCCGGCCGATTCGAGCAGTCTCTTGTGCCTGGCAACCTCATATTGAGCAAGATCCTCCTCGTCGATCGACTCCAATGGACTAGTGATGCCGATGGTAGGCCGACCCATACGAGAAGCGTAGAAAATCAGACTAGAGGTGTCATCCTGGAATCCCCAACCGAAAGCGAATCGGTGAGCTGGTGGCGCGAGCGAATTCCGAGCCGGTTCATGATCGACGTCATATGCGATTCAACGGTGTGCTCGCTGATCGCGAGTTCGCGCGCGATCGCACGATTGGTGAGGCCTTTGAGAACGAGGTGCGCGACCTCTTCCTCGCGTCTCGTCAAAGTCGTCATATCCCCGAGCAACGTGCGGAAGGCGGATCGTTTCAACGACGATTTATCTTTCGTCGCGTGCGCGCGCCAGCCGATGGTGCCGAAGTCGCGCGCCGCTTTCGTTTGCTTGCCTTCGAACGCGAGAAGGTAAGCTGCGGCAACGCGGCCGTTCGGAAGCTTCGCGCGTGCCACGAGCAAGGTTCGCGCGCGCTTCCGATCGGCTTCCGTTCCGTATCGTGACGCATCCAAAAGTAAGTCCCACGCGTGATCTGCGTTAAGCAGTGAAGCGACGCCGCGGTGGAGTAACGCTTTGGCTGCATCGTCTTCATCGCGCGCGAGATGCCAGCGGACGGTTGCGGAGAGCAGCGGCCCAATGCGACCCGGTTCTCCGGACTGCAGTGCGTAATCGACGGCGCGCTCGTTGGTACAGCGTCGCCGCAGCCCCTCGTCGTCGAGGACGTAACTGAGCTTCAGACCAACGGTCGCGAGCAGCACGACGACGCAAGGCGTTGCAATGTCGAGTGCGAGTGCGTCGAGAAGCAGGTCTCGTGCGTGGTCGTATTGCTCGAGTTCTAAAAGCAGGTCGGCGTAACGAAGCGAGAGATAAGCCACGCGCCACGCGATGTGCCGGTCGCGCGCGACGAAGAGCGCCTGTTCGCGACAGAGCTGCCCGGTTGCAATGTCGCCGAGCGCAATCGCCCAACTGCCGTAGTCGTCCCAGATCGACGTGATCTGATAGCCGTCCGGCAGGGCTTTGGCTGCGGTGACGGCCTCTTCGAAATGCGCGTACGCCTCGGTTCGGCTGCCTTTTGCGGCGTACAAGATGGCGCGCTGCGTCAAGCTCACGGCACGCGTTTCGGGCAGATCGCTGCGGAGAACGTTTCCCGCGCGCTCGAAAAACGGTTCGGCCGCTTCATGCCGGCCGAGCAGAATCAGATAGTGCGCCATTGCAAGGTTCGCACGCTCGGAAAACGCGTGGCTGTTGGCCAGCGTCGCGAGTTGAATTGCCTCGCTAATGAGCGGCAACGCGGAGACTGTGTCGGCGTTAAGCCAATATTGACGCGATAACCGCAACAGTAACGTGCCGGCGGTTTCGGCATTCCGGGCAGTGACGCCGGCTGCGCGATAACCGTTGAGCGCGCGCTCGAACCATACGCGCGCGTTTTCCGGTTCGCGGCCGAAGAAGAGCGTGCCGGCGTACTTCTGTGAAAGACGAAGTTCGTCGTCAACGTGGATCGCCGCCGACTTGAGTGCTTCGTCGTAACGGAGGAGTGCTTCGGGGTAGTCATATCGCCCGCACGCGAAGTCGCCCGCGGATTCGTGAAACGCGAGTCTGCGTCGGTGCTCGACGGTCGCCGATTTCCGGAGGCGCGACGCGCGTACGCGAAGCTTGGCCGCATCGTTGCAAGCCTTGCAAACCGTCTGTCCGGCACGCGCCGGCGCTTTAAAGCAGACGATGCAGATGCCCCGCTCTCGTGCCACCTGTCTGCGCCTCACGAAGCGATTAGTGCCGTGCTGTAACATTCCTCTGTGTTACAGATACGCGGGCGAGCGCTCCAAGTCCCGCATTATTACGCTGCGTCGTGACGGCGCTGAATGGACGTGGGCGCAAAGTCCCGCTGGGGACACCGGTCACTAAGCCTAGTCGCGCCGAGCGGCGCCGTGGATCCGGCGGCTTGGGTCGAGATAACTCCAGCGATCGCGGCGTGGGTGCCAAGATGGAACTGAGCCGTTGCAGTCTAAACCAAAACTGGCCGAGTTTGATAGAAAAAGTTTGCTCTCCACAATGCGGGAAGCAAAACATTTCTTCAAGGAGACCTACGCAAATAATCTTTCAATGACTCTACAGCGGCTCGTCAAGAGTGCGAAGTTACGGTCCCTGGGGAGCGAGCGATATGCCCTGTCTCACGACACAATCCAGGAGTTAAACGAAGCGCGTTGCTTAAGGACATTGATCTCAAGAACGTCATTCACGCGAAGGGCCTTTCCCAGACTGATGCCCTACTGCTAATATTCGCTGCAGACGACCCCGGTCCGAAGAAGGTAGACGTATCATTACACTTGGGATCTCGGCAGGTCAACGCAAGATACGGAAGTGGAATATCTCGGCGCGACTCGCGGCGTCCGCCGGCCGTGAGTACGTAGCGAAAAAGCCTGGGATAAGTTTCGGCGCTTCGCCAATGAAGAAGACCGCATTGAATCTCGGAAAACACGTCGCAAAAATCGGGGACCCGCAGAGCCGAGAATTCCTCGAAGAAGCGATAGACAGCCTCGATCATGGACAGAGACGAGCGGCTGTAGTGCTGTCGTGGGTTGGCGCTGTCGCTCTCATACAGGATTACGTTGTGGCTAACCACCTAGTAGATTTCAATGCCGAGGCGACAAAGCGCAACCTTAAATGGAAGGCGGCGATAACGGCCGATGACATTTCGTCGCGCATGGATGAGTACGACTTCTTGCAGATTTGTGCGGCGATTTCCGTTTTGAGCAAGAGCGTTAAAAACCGACTTGAGCAGGCGCTAAAGTTGCGAAACGGAGCCGGTCATCCGAATCGGCTAGCCGTTGGAGAGTTTGAGGCCGCTGCGCACGTCGAATCACTCGTCAAGAACGTGTTTGAGAAGTTTGCCTAGTTAGGCTCATCGTCGCTAGTCGCGACCTGTTGCCAACGCCCGTCGGGTGTGTAGAACACGCGCTTGCCGCCGATAGTGGCTTCAAGGCTTGGGTCGTGGTCGAGATATTCTAGTAGGTGCTTGGCGAACCAGCGTTCCTCGCCAAGATCCTTGAAGAAGATGTTCTCCGCGTAATCTTCGTAGAGCTCCCCAATTACGGATGCGCCGCTAGAGACGGAGTGGTAAAAGCCCACACTTCGCCGATCTTGTGGGCGAATCCGAGTCGTTCAGTTTCCGGCGATACCCTAATACGGACAAGTTGCATCGGTAATCCGTGTTTCGATAAAAAAGAAGAAAAAGAACCCCGATCCGTTCGGAGTTCTCTAAAATGGTGGGCGGTATAAGGATTGAACTTATGACCTCTTCCGTGTCAAGGAAGCGCTCTCCCACTGAGCTAACCGCCCGCACCGGCCAAACCCCCGGAGTATAGCGACCCGGGGCCCGGGGCGTCAAACGGTTGTACGGGCTCGGCCCCAAGACCTTCAGGACCTTGCGATGCGCCTGCCCTTCGACTTCGCGCCTGCGGCGCTACGCTCAGGATGACATGCTGTTGACACGTTTGACATCGTCATTTGCGCGTGATACATTCATTCGAACCTAAACGTTACTACGCAACCCGAACTGCGAAAGGAGGCACGATGACTACGAATCTGTGGAATCCTATTCTCGCGCCGCAATGCGGTGGCGGGTCGATGCTTTCTGGGCCTTCGCGTGGTGGACCGACGTAGTCATTCGTCGTTTTCGACCGCTTCGAAAGGCCTCCAGGATCGACCCGGAGGCTTTTTCATTTCACTTTTCACTTCGATAACGAGGCGAATCATGGACCTTTGGTTTGAAACCGAGATCCGGATGCGCCGTGACGACGCCTTCAAGTCCGCCGAACGCAGCCGGCTCATACGCCTTGCGGAAAGTGGACGAAGTACGAGCGTACGCACGCGCATCGCCAACAGCGCTCAAGCGATGAGCGACGCGTTGGCCGCGTTGGCACGAACGTTGCGCGCGCAAGCCTAAAGATCGCCGATCGACAGCGTCGTATCGGCCCCCGCCCAGGCGGCGTCAAAGCGCGAACGCGCTTGCGCCGCCTCGGCGGTCTTCCCTTGCGCGGCGAGCGCCTGCGCCAAACCGAACAGCGCGCGCGGATCGTTGGGATAGCGCGCGAGGCAATCGTCGAACGCGGCAATCGCTTCGGGATACCGCTGCGTTCGCAATAGATATCCCCCCAGCGCCTCGCCGGCCGGCACGAACGGGATGATCTCCGCGTAGAAGTCGGCGCGCTGATTGTCGCGAGCCCGATCCAGCCACGCCCGCGCGTCGCGATCGTTCCCCTCGGCCTCGGCCAGCCGCGCAAAGAAGAGCTGCGGAATATAGCCGCGCGTCGGCGTGCCGTATTGCTTGCGGGTCGCCGCTTCGGCCGCTTTCGCATCGGCTAAACGGCCGAGGTGGATTGCGGCCGCGCCGGCGATCCACTGGCCGGAGAGCTCGTCCGATCCTGCAGCCGCCGCATCGGCATAGCGTCCGAAGCGCAGCGCCGTCAACGCCGCGAACTTTGCGCCGACCAGGCCATTGAGACGATTGGCCCAACGCGTCGCGGTCGCGTAGTTGCCTAACATCATCGCGGCCTCGTAACCCACGGAGATGTCGTGCGATGCGTACCGTTGCTGACTCAGGTCGCGGTGGCCGGCCGCATCGAGCTGCAGCAGCATCTGATACGCGCGCTCGCTCGAGGCCAACGCTTTGGCATAGTCGCCGCTCTCGATCCAAAAGTGTGCGGGCATGTGCGCTAAATGCTCGGCCTCGGGCGGAAGGGCCATCGTATCGAGACGCTGCGCGCACGGCAGCGCCGGCGAACGATCGGACAGGTTGTCGTAGGCATGGATGCACAGGTGATTGGCCATTGCGTTGTTGGGAAACCGGGCGAGAACGCCGTCGATCAGTGCGATCGTGCGCTTTGTGGCCTCCCCGTGCTCGAGCAGCGCTTCGGCCGCTAACAGCTGCGCGTTCGGATCGTTTGGAGAAGAAGAGGCCAGCGCGACCATCGCTTGGCGGTAAGCGGCGTCGTCGCTCGTCCAGTTGTCCCACGTGCCGGCATACCGCAGGCTCATCGCGTCGATATACGGACGCTCCGCCGGCGTCGCGTTCGCTGCGAGCGCTTGCGCGCGCTCGATGGCTGCTTTGCCGCGAGCGAAGTTTTCGGCGGTCATCGGCGTGTTGAGGTCGGGGCCGTACGCTAGCGCCTCGCCCCAGTAGGCCAGGGGCGGCGTCGGCGTCTGCTCGGCCGCCTTGGCGAAGGCCGCCACGGACGCGTCGCGCGCGTACGCGTAATAGAGGAAGACGCCGTGCGCGATAGAGGTCTGCGTCGTGACGACGGCTGCCAACGCCGCGGCGAGTATCACGTGAAGAAG
Organism: Candidatus Baltobacteraceae bacterium; assembly: GCA_036488875.1. Classification (NCBI taxonomy): domain Bacteria; kingdom Bacillati; phylum Vulcanimicrobiota; class Vulcanimicrobiia; order Vulcanimicrobiales; family Vulcanimicrobiaceae; species Vulcanimicrobiaceae bacterium. The sequence continues at coordinate 458,166 of DASXGW010000001.1, forward strand.
CGCTGGGGCCCGGCCTCGTAGGCCGCGATGGCGTCGCGCCACTCTTGCGGCACGGCGATGGTTTTCTGAGCGACGAAGTCGTAGGCGACGACGGTCGTGGTCCCCTGGGCCGCGCGGTGATTTTCGGTCTCGCTCCAGATTTCGTACTCGAAATCCCAAGATTTCGTGCCGATCCGCGGAATCCGAATGCCGATCGCGATCTGTTCACGATAGCGCAGCTGGCGCTCGTACGTGAAGTGAATGTTGGCCTGGATGATGCCGCGATCGCCGTTGATCGGCACGTTCATCACCTGCGCGAAATACTCCGACCGCATCATTTCGCACCAGCGAATGTAGGCGACGTTGTTCACGTGCTGCATCATGTCGATGTCCGCAAACGGCACCGTGAACTGCGAGACGAGCGGATATCCCTCGAGCATGCATCGCCGCTTCGCGCCGGAAGGGTGGAGAGCCCGCCGCCTCCAAAAGACCGCATCCGAGGGCGCGTAGCTCAGTGGGAGAGCATCCGCTTCACACGCGGGGGGTCGTTGGTTCAATCCCAACCGTGCCCACCATCTTCGTCGGAGGTCCCCCTTTGGCGGGGGCCTTCGACTCTAACCATCAGTATCAGCGACGGCTAGCCTGTTCTCATGCGGCAGTCGATCTTGGCGCTGCCGGTGCTAGCGGTTTTAACGGCCTGCGCCGGTGCGTCCAACACGGTCCCTTCCTCGACGTCGAAGCTTTCGGCGAGTGATTTCGCCGGTGTTTCAGTGCGCAAATACATCAAGCACGTCGTCATCATCGTTCAAGAGAACCGCAGTTTCGATAACATCTTCGCGAACTTCCCCGGTGCCGAATCGAAGAGCTACGGTTACATGAGCACGGGCACGCGCGTCTCACTGCAGCCGATTCCGTTCGAAAAGAAATACATCGATCATTACTATCGCGACGCCGTGCACGATTACGACGGCGGCAAGATGGACGGATTCGACTTGCAGGGCGGCTTGACGGGTGTTATCGGCGCTTATGCGTATTCATATCTCGACCGCCCGCAGGTCGAACCGTACTGGAGGATGGCAAAGCGCTACGTCCTGGCGGATCACATGTTTCCGACGATGATGGGCCCGAGCTTCACCGCGCACCTCACGCTCATCGCGGGAACCGCGGATCTCAATCCGACGCTTTCCGAAATAGACGTGCCCAGCAACACGCCGTGGGGCTGCGATGCTCCTAACGGAACCAAGACGGCGACCTTGAGCGCGAGCGGGGCAACCGAAGAAGGCGCTCCGTATGCGCCGTGCTTTCAGCAGTTCAACACGATGGCCGCGACGCTCGACGCCAAGGGCGTTTCGTGGAAGTACTACGCGCCGCAGATCGGTCAACCGGGTGGAAGCACGTGGTCGTCGTTCGACGCCATCCAGTCGGTGCGTTACAGCAGCGACTGGACATCGAACGTCGTTTCGCCGCCGACAAGGATCTTGACCGACGCCGCTCGAGGACAGCTTCCGAGCGTTTCGTGGGTGATCCCTGACGCGCTGTGGTCAGACCATCCCGATCAGGGCACCGATTACGGACCGTCCTGGGTGGCGTCGGTCGTGAACGCCGTGGGGGAATCGAAGGACTGGAACTCGTCGGCGATTATCGTCGTTTGGGACGACTGGGGAGGGTTCTACGACGATCTGCCGCCGCCGCAACTCGATTTTCGTGGGTTGGGGATCCGCGTTCCCTGCTTGATCATCTCGCCGTACGTGACACCGCACGTGGAGCACACGCAATACGAGTTCAGCAGCGTCTTGAAGTTCGTCGAGCAGGTCTTCGGGTTGCCGGCGCTGGGCCCGCAGTCGGCCGGCTACACCGACACGCGCGCGACAAGTTTGGCAGGCAGCTTCGATTTTGGTATGAGCCCGCGGAGATTCCGTAAAATCAAGGCTAAGTATCCCCCGTCGTTCTTCCTCCAGCACGCTCCCTCGTTGCTGCTGCCTGACGACGAGTAAGGGCGCGGGCAGGTGGTCATGGCCGAGACTGCTAAATAGCGGTCCCGGTCAGCGCGCCAAGGTGGCTTGGCGCTGTAGCTCAGTTGGTTAGAGCGCCGCCCTGTCACGGCGGAGGTCGTGGGTTCGAGCCCCATCAGCGTCGCCATTCCCCTTGGCGCGCACCATGTGCCAAGGTAGCTCAGTTGGTAGAGCACGCGCCTGAAAAGTGCGGTGTCGCGAGTTCGATTCTCGCCCTTGGCACCACCCCCTCGGTGGAAAGCAGGCAGCCTCACCGCGGACCGATAAAAACCGCAGGATGCGCTTTCGCCTTATCGTCGCCGGGCTGTTGTGTGCCATTTTCGTCGCCCCATTGTCGCTCGTCGCCGGCGCGCCGGCCGCAACGTTGTCCGTGGGCTCGGACGTTTCGGGCGCGCCGTTTGAATATTTCCAAGGGAACTCGAAGCAGCCGCTCGGGTTCGACATCGACTTGCTCAACGCGATGTCCGCGAAGATGGGACGTCAACCGGCGGTGACCAACCATCAGTTCGACGATTTGCTCAAAGCCGTGCAGCGCGGACAGTACGAAGCGGCGATGTCGGCGATCTCCGATAACAGCGCGCGCGAAAAACTCGTCAACTTTCTCGACTATTTCCTGGCCGGCGGCGGTTTGATGGTTCAGCAGGGTAATCCGCTGCACGTCTTCGGCATCGACGGACTCTGCGGGTACAGCGTAACGGTCGAAAGCGGCACCTCGTACGAAACCGATCTCGAAAAGCAATCGGACAAATGCAAAGCCGTCGGACTCGGCGGCGTTAAAGTGCTGACGTATAAAACCGACGACGACGCGTTCGCCGCATTTGCCTCAGGGAAAGCGCCGGCGTACGTTGCGGATTATCCCGTCGGCGTTTGGCGCGCTCGCTCGGCCGGTGCCGCCAAAGGCTACGAGGTCGTCGGGCGGCAGTTCGACGTCGTTCCCTACGGCATCGCGGTCGCCAAGCAGAATACCGCGCTGCTGACGCAGCTCCAGCAGGCGCTAGTGTCCGTGGTGGCGGACGGAACCTACGATCGTCTGATCAAGAAATGGGGCCTCTCTCAAGGCGCGATGCGCGTGGCCCCGGTAAACGCCGGCAAGAAGTTCGAACAGAAATAAGCTACGCCAAGTTCTTTTCAAAGAATCCGACGCTGCGGCGCCAGGCCGTTTCGGCGTGCTCGGGGTGATGGTTGCCGATGCCGCCCGGATTGTAAAACGCGTGCTTGGCGTCGTAGCGATAAAACTCGTACGGCGCGCCTTTGGCCTGCAGCTTGCGTTCGAGCTCGTCGACGCCTTCGATCGTGAAGAACTCGTCGTGTTTGGCCCAGTGCCCTTGCAGCGGGATGCCGATTTTCGACGGGTCGCCGGCTTCGGGCGGCGGATACCCGTACCACACGACTGCCGCGTCGAACTCCGGATCGTTCATCGAGGCGAGCATGGCGAGCGCTCCGCCCATGCAAAACCCGGTAATGCCGATTTTTTTCGCGCCCAGATCGCGTAGGTAACGCGCCGCGCCGCGCGCATCTTCGGTCGCGGCATCGCCGAAGTTCAGGCCGCCCATCAGATGGCCCGCCTCTTCGCGGCTTTCCGCGACGCGACCGCGATACAGATCGGGTACGAGCACGCGAAAACCGTGTTGCGCTAAACGGTCGGCCGTTTCTTTAATCTGATCGTTGAGGCCCCACCACTCTTCGAACATCACGACGCCGGGCGCGCCGTCGGCACGTTCGGGCTCGGCGAGATAACCGGGTGCTTTCGCACCATCGGGACGTGTGAAGTCGACCATCTTACCCATCACCATTACCTCCGCATAAAGTAATCGACGTGAAACCGGGCGAACCTCGCGTTCATGGAGAGCGGACAAAAGACCTACGTCGAGCACGAACCGCGCTGGCACGCGTCCCTTGCCGTCATTGCCGCACTCATCCTCTACATTACCCTGCCGCCGAAGCTCACCGTCGGTCCCGTCTGGGCGGCACCGCTCGCCGTTCTCGCTATTCTTATACCACTGTCGATTCTGGCGCCGCGGCGGCATCGCGAAACGCGCCGCATGCGTTTTTGGGGAATTCTGCTGATCGCGATCGTCAACTTTTTCAATATCGCATCGGTGGTCATGCTCATCAACGGATTCTTTCATCCGTCGCGCACCGCCGAACTGCAGTCGGCCGCAACGCTGCTTCGGCACGGCCTGCAGATCTGGTTCACGAACATCTTGGTTTTCGGGCTGTGGTTCTGGGAGCTCGACGGCGACGGCCCGGACGCACGCGCGCACGCCAACGCGGCGACGGAGTTCAAGAACGCCGATTTTCTGTTTCCGCAGATGGGGATGGCCATGCAGGGCCAGCCGTGTTTGCCATGCGTCAACCCGACGTGGAAGCCGCAGTTCTTCGACTATCTCTACGTCGCGTTCACCAATTCGACCGCGTTTAGCCCGGCCGACGTCATGCCGCTCAGCCTCTGGGCCAAGTCGCTGATGATGCTCGAAGCGCTCATCTCGCTAGTCACCGTTGCCATCGTGCTAGCGCGTTCCGTGAGTATGATCCAGTAAGTCGGCGGCCATGATGGTCCGCAGCTGCGTGAACGGAAACGGTTGGATCTGTCCGTCGCCGCGGAACGGATAGTCGAACTCGGCGGTGACGACGAAGAGCGTCGCGATCACCGCCATGAGTCCGGTGGTCATGAACACGTGAAGCCAGCGCTTACGCACGCGAAACAGATAGCAGAACACGATCGTGATCGCGGCGATGAAGAAGTTTCCGGCCCAAAAGAGCATCGGGATGCCTTCTTCGTTATCGAAGAGGCGCGTGCGGCGCCCGTCCATGATCGCGTTTGCGAGCGCCAGATCGCTCTGCTGAAGCGCTTGCTGCGCGGCGGTTTTCGGTTCGTACCGCGCCACGATCTCCAGAATGTGCAGCGCGGCTTGCAGCGCTTGCGGACTGCTTTGGCCGCGGCGCATCGCGGGCCATTCCGTGCCGATGACGACGTCGACGTAGGTCCGGCACGCCGACCGCAGCTGCGTCGCGGTCGCCGGCGGAAAGTACGCCGCCGAATGGTAGAGGTCGCCGACGGAGGAGGCTTCCTGCGCGACGGTTGCGGCCGCCCCATCGTACTCTTGCCAGTTGCCGATCAGCAAGAACGAGAGAACGACGGCGAGGATCGTTCCGATCGTGCCGATGATCGGGCCGGCCACGTCGTTGTGCGCGAGCTCGTCGTTCTGTGGAACGACGCGCTGGAACACGAACAGGCCGGCGGCCGAAGCGACGGTCAGCGCGACCAAAACGACGACAAAGAAGAGCCACGCCGGAAGGGCATAGATCCAGGTCATACGTCCCTATATTAGCGCAGAGCGCGCGAAATCGCTCCGCTGAGCCAAATCGCGGTCGCGACGCCGGCCAGCAGCATGAGCGTCGTGTAGATGACCGGCGAGACCGAGACCACCAGGCCCACGTTCATGGTGAGCGCCATGAAGGCGCGCAGAACGAGCTCGCCGAGCAGCACCACGCCCCACGCGAGCGTCACGACTCTTATGCCGTGCCGAAAGTACGCGGTGCGCCAAAGCACCTCAAAATGTTCTTCGGGAAGCGCGTCGTTTGCCGTGAGGACCTCGCGAATCACGTAATAGCCGATGGGTCGCCGCATCAGAAACGGCGAGACGAGCAGCACGAGTCCCAACAGGCCGCTCACGAACGACTCCCGGATGAGCAGCAGCCGTTGCGTTCCACCGAACAGCGCCGGAATGAGGCCGCCCATCATGCCGAGCAAAATCAGCAATCCGACGATGTCGACGGTTTTGCGGCGTACTAAGTTGACGACGTTGGAAACGGTCGGGACGAGCGATGCGCCCAGGATCGGCCAGATGCTGGTGCTCGGGTAGAACCGCGCCAGTGCGTAGTACACGATCGTCGTTCCGCCCACGTCGATCGCGAGGGTCGGCAGCAGTGCGCGAAAGCTCTCCCATAGGAAGCGCATGGGCGTTTCCTCGGGGGCAGGGCGTTCCTCGGTCGCGACTTGCCGATCTGGCTGCACCGGTCATCTCTACCCAAGCCGGGAAGGGTAGGGGAGGCGGTGAAACCTCCGCCTGCTCAAGGGTTTCTTTCAAGGGCGGTGGTACTGACGAATCCGCGCGCGGGTATGATGTAATGGTAGCCTGCGACCTTCCCAAGGTTGATGCGTGGGTTCGATTCCCACTACCCGCTCCAGGGCGACGTAGCCAAGTGGTAAGGCAGGGCTCTGCAAAAGCCCCATTCGGCAGTTCAAATCTGCCCGTCGCCTCCAAACTCTCTTCGGAAAGCCCATGCGCGTAGCCGTCGTGGGCGCCGGAGCGATCGGCGGGTTCATCGCCGCGGCGCTCGACCGGTCGGGCGTTGACGTAGCGGTGGTCGCGCGCGGCGAGCATCTGACTGCGATCCAGCGCGACGGCCTTGTCGTCGACAGCGATTTCGGTACGCTCCACGCGCCCGTCGATGCGGCGGCCGATCTGCGCGAACTCGGCGACTTCGACGCGCTGCTGCTCACGTTCAAAGCGCATCAATGGTCCGAACTGCTCCCGCAGCTCGAACCGTTTTCCCAAACCGATACGACGATCGTCACCTTACAGAACGGATTGCCGTTTTGGTACGTCCGCGACGAACCGCTAGCCAGCGTCGATCCAGGCGGGCGCATCGCGCGTCTCTTTCCCGACGAGCAAGTAGTCGCCGGCGTCGTCCACGTTTCGGGACACCTCGCGTCACCCGGAAGGATCGTGCAAAGCGGCGGGACTCGATACGTGCTCGGGCCGCCCAACGGCGGCAGCAACGTGCGCAGCGCGAGGCTCGTGGAGCTGTTTACCGCCGCGGGACTTTCGCCCGAAGCCGACGCGAACGTTCGCGCCACCGTATGGCTCAAGCTGGTCAATAACGCCGGGCTCAATGCCGTCAGCGTGTTGCGGCGCATGACGATCGCTCCGATGCTCGCCGACGCCGGCGCGCGCGCAGACGTGCGCGCGCTCATGACCGAAGCACTGCACGTCGGGCAAGCGCTGGGCGTGGTCGCCGACGTCGACATCGACGCGCGCATCGCTTACGCCGCGCGGCTCGCCGACGTGAAGACCTCCATGCTGCAAGACTACGAACGCGGCCGTCCGCTCGAGCTCGAGCCGATTTTGGGCGCGGTGCTCGAGCTGGCCACACGCTTGGACGTCGCCGTCCCGCACGTCCGCAGCGCCTACGACGCGCTGCTGGCCGGCGCTCGATGATGGACGGCGTCGTCATTCGTCCGGCGGGGCTGGCCGAGATCGGCGTTGCGGCCGAGCTGCGCGCCATGATGGCGCGCGAGATGGACGGCGATTGGGATGCCGAGCATCCCGGATGGCGCGACGGTTTCGTGCAGTTTTTTCACGATAAGCAGGCCGGCGGCGACGCACAGCTCTTTTACGCCGATCGCGACGGCGAGACCGTCGGCATGGCGGCGTTTTCGGTGCTCGACGAATATCGCGCGAAAGCGTTCGGCACGCCGCGCGGCTGGGTGAACTCGGTGTACGTCGTTCCGTCGTTGCGCCGCCGCGGCATCGCCAAGGAACTCATGCTCGCGGGCCTCGAGTGGATGCGCCGGCGCGGCTGCGTGATGGCTCGTTTGCGTACGAGCAGCCAAGGACAGCCGCTCTACGAGATGCTGGGTTTCGTTACGGGCAGAGAGATGGAACTCGATCTGTGAGCGATATCGGCCGGCTCTCGGGCGTCGGCGCGAAGACGGCGCCGCTGTTTCGCGATCTCGGCATCGGTACGGCGCAGGCGCTGCTCGAGTATTTGCCGTTCCGATACGACGATCTGCGCTTTCCGACGCCGGCGGCGCTGCTCGGCCAAAACGGCGGCGAAGAAAACGCGGTCGGAACCGTCACGGGCGTGAAAGAGCGCCGCGTGCGCGGTATGGAAATCGTCGAAGTTCGCCTGGTCGACGATGCCGGAACGCCGTTCGGGGCGAAGTGGATCGGACGCAACCGCTACGTGTACGGACGCTTTCACGAAGGGATGCGCCTGTTCGTGCGCGGGCGCGTGGATCGGTCGTTTGCGGGTGCGTCGGTCAACGTCACGCAGTACGCGCAGCTCGGTCCGGGCGAAAGCTATCGCGGCGAGATGATTCCGGTTTATCGCGCGAGCAAGGAACTCGCGACGCGTAAAATCGCGGCCGTGGTGAAGAAGAACCTTCCGCAGCTGCTCGAGCTGGCGCCGGACGACCCGCTGCCTTCGGCCATCGCGCGGCGGCGGAAATATCCCAACCTGCGCGACGCCTACCGGAGCGTGCACGCGCCGAAGGACCCCGACGAAGCGCAGCGCGCGCGCGAGCGTTTCATTTTTGCCGAGTTTCTTACGCTCGCGGCGGCGGCGCAGCTGCGTCGTGCCGATCGCGAGCGCGATCACCGCGCCCGCGCGCTGCGCGTTCCGGCCAATCTCCTCGACGAGTTTCAGAGCGGACTTCCGTTTCCGCTAACGGGCGCGCAGCGCCGGGCGATTGCCGAGATCTGGGACGACATGACGCGCGACGTGCCGATGAACCGGCTGCTCCAAGGTGACGTCGGAAGCGGCAAGACGCTCGTCGCGGCCGCCGCGGTGCTGCTCGCCGCGCGCAACGGCATGCAATCGGCGCTGATGGCGCCCACCGAGATTCTCGCAGCGCAGCACGCGTCGAAACTCGCGCCGCTGCTGCTGCCGTTCGGGATTGCGCTCGAAGCCGTGTTCGGCAGTCAGAGCGCACGCTCGCGCACGGCCGCCGTCGAGAAACTCGCCAGCGGCCAGGCGTCGGTGGCGGTGGGAACGCACGCGTTATTAACCGAGGGCGTCGATTTCGATCGTCTCGGTTTGGCGATCATCGACGAGCAGCATCGTTTCGGCGTCGAGCAGCGCGCGCGGCTGCGCGCCAAGGGAACGTCGCCGCACACGCTGCACATGACCGCCACGCCGATTCCGCGGACGCTGGCGCAGTCGGTCTACGCCGACCTCGATCTGTCGATCATCGACGAACTGCCGCCGGGGCGCACGCCGATCGAGACGTTTGCCGTGCGCGAAAGCCGCCTCGCTCGCGTCTACGACTTCGTTTCGCGCAACGTCGAGCTGGGCCATCAGGCGTACATCGTCGCTCCCGCGATCGAGGAAGGCGAGACCGAGCTGACCAGCGCCGTCACCGAGTTCGAACGGCTGCGCAGCGACGTCTTTCCGGCGTTGCGCTTGGGGCTGCTGCACGGCCGGCTATCGAGCCGCGAAAAGGACGACGTCATGCAGCGCTTCGTACGCGGCGAGCTCGACGTTCTCGTCTCGACGACGGTCATCGAGGTCGGCGTCGACGTCCCCAACGCGAGCGTCATGGTCGTGCGTGACGCGCAGCATTACGGCTTGGCGCAGCTGCACCAGTTGCGCGGACGCGTCGGACGCGGTGCCGCGAAGTCGTATTGCCTTCTGGTGTATCCGGATTCCGCCGAAGAGACGGAGAGGCTAGAAATTCTCACGCGCTCGACCGACGGTTTTGCGATCGCCGAAGACGATCTACGGATTCGGGGTCCCGGCGAGTTCGCGGGCACGGCGCAATCCGGCGGTAACGAGCTGCGGTTCGGCGATTTGGTGCGCGACATCGACGTCTACCGCGCCGCGAGAGGAGAAGCTGAAACGATCGTGAGCCGCGATCCGGAACTCACGCACCCCGAACACGCCGGACTACGGGCGCTGCTCGAACGTCAGCCGAGCACGCGGGCTTTGCTGGTATCGTCCTAGAATAGGGCGGCCCATGCGTTATTTCAGCTCTGCGTCCACGGTCTTTTTCTCCGCGCTCGCCGCGGTTTTTTTAGGTCTCGGCAACCTTCCCGCACGAGCCGAAACCACCGCCACGCGCGCCACGCTGGCCAACGGCCTGCAGGTCATCGTCGTACGGGACACGCTCGCGCCGGTCGTTACCACGATGCTCAATTATAAAGTGGGGTCCGACGAACAGTGGGTCGACGGTCTAGCCCACGCCACCGAGCACATGATGTTTCGCGGCAGCCAGACGATGTCGGGATCGCTGCTCAACGATATCATGAGCGTTACCGGCGGCGACTTCGATGCGGACACGCAGAGCACGGTGACGCAATACTTCTTTACCGTTCCGTCGCAGTATCTCGACGTCGCTCTGCGGGTGGAACGCTCGCGCGCGAGCGGCCTGCTCATGGCCCAGGATCAATGGAATCAGGAGCGCGGCCCGATCACGCAAGAGGTGACGCAGGATAACAGCAACGCCTTCTACCGGCTCTTCGTGAAGATGCAAGACCGGCTCATCGGCGGCACGCCGTACGCGAAGAATGGTTTGGGAACGGTCGAGGGATTCGCAAAAAACGTCAACAGCACGCAACTGCTGAAGTTCTATCGCACGTGGTACCATCCCAATAACGCCGTCTACGTCATCGCCGGCGACGTGGATCCGCAGGCGACGATCGCCAGCGTCAAGGCGCTCTTCGGCGACATTCCCTCCGCTAAGCTGCCGGCACGCGCACCGGTGCGTTTGCGGCCGCTGCGTCCCGGCACCGTCTATCACGATGTGTCGGATCAACCGTTTACCGGCATCCTGCTGGGATATCGCTTCCCAGGGTACGATAGTCCCGATTATGCGGCGTCGCAAATTCTCAGCGACGTTCTTTCCAGTCAGCGCAGCGAATTTGGCGCGATGGCGTACACCGGTAAAGCCCTCGGCACTCAGTTCTTCGTGCAGACCTTTCCGAAGACGGCCGTTGGAATTGCGTTTGCGGCGGTTCCCGTAGGGACGCCGCCCGATTCAACCGATCGCGACGTGCGAGCGATTTTCGACGCGTACCGTCGCAACGGCGTGCCGGCGGATTTAGTAGAAGCTGCGAAGTTGCGCGAAATCTCGCAGCTGGAGTTCAATGCGAACTCGATTCAGGGGCTTGCCGACGAATGGAGCGAGGCGGTCGCCGTGCAGGGCTTGAGCTCGCCCGACGACATGATCGCACATTTTAGAGCGGTGACGGCGGCCGACGTCAACCGAGTCTTGCGGACGTACATGAACCCCTCCACCGTGGTCGCGGCCTATGCGGTTCCGAAAAACTCCGGCGCGATGAGTTCGGGCAGTTCGGAGATGGCCAAGGAGAACAACTCGATCCCGCCCAGCAAGCACGAGCCGCTGCCGTCCTGGGCACAAGCGGTCCTCGATAAACTGCAAGTGCCGCAGCAGACGCTGTCGCCCACCGACACGACGCTCGCCAACGGCATTCGCTTGATCGTTCAACCCGAACACGTCACGCATACGGTCGTCGTTACGGGTGAGATCGAAAACAACGAGCAGGTGCAGACTCCGGCGGGTAAAGAGGGTGTTGCGGACATCACCAGCGCGTTGTTCCCTTTCGGTACGACCACCTACGGTCGCGTAGCGTTCCAAACCGAGCTCGACAAGATCGCCGCGTCGACGAACGCTGGGACGAGCTTCGACTTGCAGGTGCTGTCGCCGGACTTCGATCGCGGGGTGGCTCTGCTTGCCGACGAGGAACTGCATCCGGCCTTCGATCCACGAGCGTTCGCGATCGTCCAACAGCAGACCGTCGGAGGATTGCGCGGCGAGGTGACGTCGCCCGATCATCTGGCCGAAGTGGCGATGAACAAAGCGCTATATCCGCTCGGAGACCCGCTTCAGCGATTCGCTACGCCGGAAACGGCTGCCGGCGTGACGCTGCAAGACGTCAAGGACTGGTACGCGTCGGCGTATCGCCCCGATCTGACGACGATCGTCGTTATCGGCGATACAACTCCCGAAGCCGCTAAAGCGGCGATCGAAAAGTACTTCGGCGGTTGGACGGCGAGCGGCCCCAAACCCAACGTGTATCCGCCGCCGGTTCCGCTTAACGCGCCGAGTGCCGTGACCGTTCCGGCAACCGGACGAGTTCAATCGTCGGTCGAACTCGCAGAAACGGTCGGCGTGCTCCGAACGGATCCGGATTGGGCCCCGATGCAAGTTGCAAACGCCGTGCTGACCGGCGGATTCTATTCGTCGCTGCTGTACCACGATTTGCGCGAGGTGCACGGCTATGCTTACTCCGTATCCAGCGGTCTCAACGCCGGCAAAGTGCGATCCGCGTTCTCGGTCTCATACGCCTGCGATCCGCAAAACATCGTACCCGCGCAAGCGCAAGTCGTTGCCGTGCTCAAACAGCTCCAGGCGCAGCCGATCGAAAGCGATCGTCTATTGCGCTCGAAGGCGCTGCTCATGGGCGATATTCCCATTCGTGAAGGCAGCTACGGCGGCGTGTCGCGTCAGTTGCTCAACTACGCAACGCGCGGGCTTCCGCTGGATCAGAACATGATCGACGCTCGCGCGGAGTTGGCGACGACGCCCGCCCAAATCGAAGCGGCGATGGTGAAATACGTGCGACCGGACGGCTTCGTGCGCGTCGTCACCGGCCCTGGGCCAAAATAATGGGATAACGAGGGCCGCGCTCGCCGTTACGGCGTGCGCGGCGGTCCTCGCAACCGGATGCACGCGCGTAACGAGCGGCGGCGCGCATAATTCCTGGACGGTGCCCGGCACGTTGCGCATCGCGACGCGCCAAGATCCCGAAAATCTCAACAGCCTGCTCGGTACCCAAGACGTCGACGAAGCGATTGCGGCTTTTTGGGGCGCGTTTCTGTTTCGCTGGAACGATCGCAACGCACTCGTCCCCGAGCTGGCGACCGCGGTACCGACGCTCGCCAACGGCGGCATCAGCCGCGACGGTCTCAGGATCGTCTATCATCTGCGGCGCGGTGTGAAGTGGCAAGACGGCGTTGCGTTCACGTCGCGGGACGTCGTTTTTACGTGGAAAGCGATCATGAATCCGCGCAACCTCGTGGTGAGCCGTCATACGTACGACGTCGTTGCGCGCATCGATAGGCGCGACGATGCAACATTGGTCGTGCATCTCAAGCACCGCTTCGCGCCGTTCGTCACGCAGTTTTTCGGTCCGTCGAATCCGCCGTCGATCGTGCTGCCGGAACATCTGCTCGGGCGGCTTCCCGACTTCAATCACGCCGACTACAATAGCCGGCCCGTCGGAACGGGTCCGTTTCGCATCGTTTCGTACGAAAAGGGACAGCGCTTGGTGATGGTTGCTAACGACGGATATTGGCGCGGTCCGCCCAAGCTGCGGCGCATCGAGTTTCTCTTCGTTCCCAGCGACAACACGATGCTGACCATGCTCGAGACGCATCAGATCGACTTTTATTTCCGCGCGTCGGAGACGCTGATCGCTTCGCTGCGCGGGATCCCCGGCACAAAGGTGGTGCTCACGCCGCGCGACCGGCTGGCCGACGTCGGGCTCAACGCCGCTAATCCGGCACTCGCCGACGTGCGCGTTCGCCGGGCCCTGGCGTATGCGATCGACCGCAGAGCCCTCATCGATAAAGTCATGCACGGGGTCGCGTTCGAAGGATGGAGCAATCACGCCCCGTTTTCCAACGTGTACGCCTCCGGCGTGAAGCGCTACCCTTACGACCCCGCGCGCGCGAACGCACTACTCGGGGAGGCGCGCATCGCGCGGCCGCTGCATCTGACCTTGGTCAGCTTCACGGGATCCACGACGATCGCCGCGGCCGAGGCGCTGATACAGGCGCAATGGGCGAAAGTCGGCGTCGACGCGGCGATCAAAAACTTTCCCTCCGGCGAGCTGTACGCAACGCTCGCTCAAGGCGGCATCGAGCAGTCGGGCAAGTTCGACGCGGTCATCGAGAACTGGAGCAACGGAGCCGATCCGGACGACTCGGTTCTACTGATGTGTTCGATGGCGCCGCCGGCCGGCTGGAACATCTACCATTTTTGCGATCCGCAACTGGACGCGGCCGAGCGCGCGGCACTCGAATCGAGCGATCCCCAGCACCGGCGAGCGGCGTACGCAACGATTCAGCGCATCGTCGCGGACCGGTTGCCGTTTATCGTCTTATGGTACGAAATGCAGATCGACGTCATCAACTCGGATTTGCGGGGCTACCGGCCGTCGCATAGCATCACGCCGATTTGGAACGTCTGGGAATGGTCGATTTAGCGAAGCGTCGAACGGCGCGGCATGGATCGTAACGCCGTAGCCGGTATCGGTTTCGACCTCGATCACACGCTCGCGATCGACAATAAGCTCGAGCGCGTCGCGTTCCTTCGGCTCCTCGAGGAGATCGAACGTGACACGGGACGCGTTCCCGCTAACCTCGACGACGAGATCGCCCGAATCGACGAGCTGCTCGCGTGGCAGCGTAAAGGGCCGGCATCGATCGAAGACGCGGTCACGCGCTTCGCGCGCGACCGGGGAGTCGAACCAAAAGCCTCGTACGTCGAGAGCTTTCGCACGATGGCCGTGGAGATGGTCGACGATTTCGTGATTCCGATCCCGGGCGTGAAGCGCATGCTGGCCGCGTTGAAGGAGCGCGGGATCGCCGTCGCGGTGCTGAGCAACGGCTGGAATCCGCTGCAGGTTCGCAAGGCGCAGCGTGCGGGGTTCGAAGGCCCGGTGCTCGCCAGCGCCGACATCGGTCAACAAAAACCCGGCGCCCGCGCGTTCGAAGTGCTGCTGAGCGCACTCGGAACGCGTCCGCAGAACACGTGGTTCGTCGGCGACGATCCGTACAGCGACGTCGACGGCTCCCGTTCGGCCGGTCTTCACGCCGTCTGGTTCGACTGGGAGAAGAAACCGTTCCCGCCGGAACTGCTGCCGCCGCCGTATACCATTCACTCGCTCGACGAACTGCTCGAGGTATTGCCGACATGGTCCATGCATTAGCTTTGCTGATCGCCGTGGCGTCGCCCGCGCCGAGCGATTACGACGCCAAACTTCAAGCCCTCGAGCGCCGCTACACCGAATGGTCGCTAAAAGCGAGCCCCACCGGCGCGACCGATGCCGGCATCCACACGTACGATACGAAACTTTCCGACTTTTCGCCGCAAGCCCAAACCGCGGAGATGCAGCAGTTGCACGCGTTTCGCGACGAGCTCGCGCAGCTGCAGCCGTCCGCCGGCGCAAGCCGCCACGACTTTGTCGACTACCTGCTCGTGCGGTCCGATTTAGAAGCCGATTGGTGGGGTCGTACGGTCCTTCGCGGGCTCGAGCGCAACCCGAGCATTTACGAAGGCGAATGCAGTAACGGTATCTTTTCGTTGATCAAAAAACCGTTTGCGAGCGACGAGGTTCGCGTGCACGACGCGATCGCGCGCTTACGCGCGTGTCCGGGCGTACTCGAACAAAGCAAGGCGAATCTCACCGACACCGTTAGGGAGTTCGCGGTCGCGGCATCCGAAGACATCGCCCAAGGCGACGCGCTCTACACGACGAGCCTCGACGCCCTCGCGCACGACGTCTCGCCGCAAACGCGCGCCGACCTTCGCGCCGCGCAGAAGACCGCGCTGACCGCGCTTCACGCGTATGGAAAGTGGCTCGACTCGAACAAGAACTCGTTCCACGAGGGCGGCTACTCGGTCGGAAAGGATCAATACAACTTCTTCCTGCGGCGCGTGCTGCTGCTGCCGTTCGATTCGGATGAAGTCGCCGCGATCGGCCGGCTCGATTTGCCGCGCGACCGCGCGCTGGCCGTTTGGGAAGAGAATCGCGACCGGTACGTCCGCGGTCCGACCGTGCGGCAGCCGGCGTTTACCTCGACGGCGCAGTTTCTCGCGTACTTCGAAAAGTCGATGACGCAGCTCACGTCGTTCTTGAAGACGCATCAAATCGTCGACGTGCCGCCCTACATCGGGCCGTTCCACATCGTTCCGTTGCCTAAGGCCCTCGAAGCCGTCAACACCGGCGGCTTCATGAATCCGCCCGGCATGTTCGACAAGGATCCCGAGGGCTTCTATTTCGTGCCGGAATACAATCCGCACAACACGCTGTTCTTCGCGCAGCAGGCGCGCGAGTCGGTGCTTCCGCTGCTCGGACACGAGGGTATTCCGGGACACTTCATGCAGTTTACGTACGCGTACCACAACCCCGACTACATCCGGCACGTGCACCAAGATAGCGTCTTTGCCGAAGGTTGGGCGCTCTTCGGCGAGGAGATGCTGCTGCGCACGGGGCTGTACGACGACAATCCCTCGGCGCGCAAGCAAGTGATCGCGCTGATGCGCTACCGGGCGACGCGGATCGGCGTCGACGTGGGTCTGGCGACCGGGACCTTTACCTTGCCGCAGGCCATTGCGTACTTTCAAGAGACAGCCGGAATCGACAAGGCGACCGCCTACGGGGAATCCACCCGAGCGGCGATGGGGCCTGGGCAGTTGATAGATTACCTGGTGGGGAAGACGCAGATCGAAGCGCTCTCGGGATTGGTCCGCGACCGGGAAGGATCGGCGTTCACGCTCCGCCGATTCAACGACCGGTTGCTGTCGTACGGTACGGTTCCGCTCTCGACGATTCGCTACGAATGGCTTGACGACGACACGTGGCTCAAGCCGGTGGTCGAGCCCCTCGCACCGCAGGAGTTTTAAACAGGGTCATGGCTCCCAAGATCACGGGCGGCTCGCTGAACAGCCGCAAGCTTCGCTCGCCCAAGGGACTCAACGTCCGGCCGACGCCCGGCCGCGTCAAAGAGTCGCTTTTTTCGATTCTCGCGCCGCGAATCGAGGGAGCGCGCTTCCTCGACCTCTTTGCGGGCACGGGCGCGATCGGGTTCGAGGCGGCGTCGCGAGGCGCGTCGCGCGTCGTGTGCGTTGAGGCGCATCGCGAAACGGCGCACGCGATCGAAGAAGCCGCGCGCGACATGGCTGTGGATAAGGTTGTGAGTATTTTTGCCGCGCCCGCCGAACGCGCGCTCTATCGTCTCGAAGGCCCGTTCGATATCGTGTATCTCGACCCGCCGTATGCCGACGACGTGCCGCTCCAACTTTTCCGCCTGCTGCGCGAACGCAACGTGCTGGCACCCGACGCGCTCGTGGTATACGAGCACGCGGCAAAGCGAATTCTTCCGGACATACCGGGGTATCGCTCGGAGCGCGAAGAAGTGTATGGCGATGTCGCCCTTGCGTTTATGGCGCCGTCATCGGCATAGGAATGGGATTTGACCAACGGTAGAGCCGCGCGTACGACGCGCGCGATCTATCCGGGGTCGTTCGATCCGCCTACCAACGGCCACCTTGACGTCATCGAACGCGCGGCAAAGTGCTTCGGCCAACTCATCGTCGCCATCGTCGTCAACCCTCAAAAACGCAGCCCCATGTTCACCTTGGACGAACGCATCGCCATGCTCAAGCAGTGCATCACGCACGTGCCGCAGGCGCGCGTCGAACACTTTCGGGGCCTTCTCGCGGACTATTTGAAGGCCGCTCAAGCCGACGTGATCGTCAAGGGACTGCGCGTGGTGTCCGATTTCGAGAGCGAGATGTCGACCGCGCTGATGAACCGGGAGCTATCCGGCGTCGACACGCTCTTCCTGATGTCGGATGCGAAGTATTCCTTCGTCAGCTCGAGCCTGGTCAAAGAGGTCTTTTTTCTCGGCGGCGACGTCGCCACGCTCGTTCCGGAGCCCGTGCTCAAGGTCATGACGGACAAACGCTCAACTCTTTCCGAGTCTCAATCGTAACGGAGGTAGAAATGTCGGTCTATCGAGTCCTAGATAAACTCGAGAGCTACGTACACGAAGGCACGTGGCTGCCCGCCGGTTATCGCGTGCTCTCCGAAGAACGGCTGCTCGAGTTCGTCGAGAAGATCCGCGCTTCGCTGCCCGAGGAAGTCGGGCGCGCGAAGATCATCGCAAAGGACCAAGACCGCGTGATGCGTGCCGCCGCCGAGAAAGCGCAAGCGATCGTCGAAGAAGCGGCCACCAAGCACGAAGAGCTGGTCGATCAAAACGAGATCGTGCAGCGTGCCCGGACGACTGCCGAGATCGTGCTGCGCGAAGCCGAAGAGCGCGCGCGCAAAGTTCGCGAAGGCGCGGACCACTACGCCGCGCAGGTGCTCGGCGAGATGGAAGGTCGTTTGTCAGGCGCGCTCGGCGCCGTGCGCAAAGGGCGGGACACGCTGACGCGTCAGCCGCAAGCGGCGGCCGCCACGCCGTCGACGCAGCTCGCGGATGCGGCGGCAAAAAGCAAGCGTGCGGCTTTCGACTTGCAAAACGCGGCCGACGAAACCGAAGCGTTGGAGTCGGTCAAGGCATAGCGCCCTTCGTAAAACTCAGGATGACGGAGGGTCGTACTCTGGGTATAGGAGTGGGCATGAGACAGTTCGCTACCTTGCTCACTCTTATGACCTTGCTCGTTGCGCCGGCGCTCGCCGACACGACGACCAACGGCGGTCTCCAAGGACAAGTCGTCGATCTCTCAACCGGCAAGCCGATCGCGCACGCCACGATCGTCTATTACAAGACGCCGTATCTCGACAACGGTCCGAACCGCATCATGACGATCAAGACCGATCGCCGCGGTTACTTCACCGACATTACGCTCGAGCCGGGCCGGTACATCGTCATGGCGCGCGTACCCGGTAAGGTCGAGGGATGCGCGGTCGACGACGTGCAGATGGGTGAAACCGCTCGCGTGAAGCTCGAGATCGGCCGCGACCAGATCGTGTGCTCGGGCCCGCGCGTCCATCCGACGCTCATCGACCCGAACCTCACCGCCGACCTGTATCGAATCTAGACGCTAAACCGGTGGGGCCTGAACGTTATGCGCGAAGGCCTCTAGGCGTGCGCGGTCGATCGCTTTGACGCGTCCGCGATCGAGTTCGACCGCGCCAGCGTTCTTCAATCGCAGCAGCGCGCGCGCCGCCATATCGCGGACGGTGCCCGCGGCGGCTGCGATTTGCGCTTGCGACAGGTTCTCGACACCCGGGAGTCCGCGCGTCATGCCGACCGACGCGCGCGCGTAGCCGAGCAAGAACTTCGCGACGCGCTGCAGCACGTGCGCGAATGCAAGATCCGCGATCGTGTCGATCGAACGGCGACGCGCCTGCGACGACGCGATCAGGAATCCCAGCGCGAGCTCGGCGTCGTTGCGCGCGGCGTGAATGACCGCCTCGCTGGGCAGCGTGACGACCGTCGCGTCGGTCAGCGCTTCGGCACGCGTGGTCGCGCCGCCGCCGTCGAAGGTGCCGCTCTCGTTGAGCGTGTCGTGCGTCAGCCGCTCGCCGATGGTGTGCGTCTTGCCGTCGGGCGAGAGCAGCGTGTAGATGACCTTGCCCGTCTTGACGATGCCGAGATACGGCCACACTTCGCCTTCGTCGAAGATGGTGTCGCCCGACTTGTAGTTGCGCTCGCTCATCTGCCCGGCAAGCTCTTTGATCGTGTTCGCCCGTGCCGACGTGAACTGCGGTACGTTTGCCAGAAAGGTCTCGCCGTCGGCGTTTTCGTCGATCCGCTCGAGACGAATCGTCCAGCGATTACTGCCGAGGTTGCGCGCGTCCCAAGAGAAGCGTCCGGCGCGCAGCTGCGTCATCTCGTTGCGCAGCGCGCGAGGGTCGGTCTCCTCGTTGATTTCGAGGGCCGTCCCGATCTGGAGCTTGTCGAAGGACTCAACGATCTGATCGGTCTTGCTCGCCGGAGAGAGCGAGCGGGCGTCCAGGGTGAGGGCAGCGGGGCGGTTCATGGGCATAGCCCGGCCGATTTAAGCGGGGCCAGGCACGGTGCCTGCCCCGGCCGAATAGGGAGGCCCGCTATGAGTACGCCAATCAACGATAGCGACGTCGTCATCGTCGCCGGTGCCCGCACGCCCTTCGGCAATCTGATGGGCACCCTCTCCGAGCTTACGGCCACCGACCTGGCCGTGGCCGCGGCCGAAGCCGCGATCGAGCGCAGCGGCGTCCCTAAGGAACGCATCGACGACGTCGTCTTCGGCAACGTCATTCAATCGAGCTCCGACGCCATATATCTGGCCCGTCACGTCGGTTTGCGAGCGGGCGTTCCCGTCGACGTGCCCGCGCTCACGCTCAACCGCCTCTGCGGCTCCGGCTTGCAAGCGATTCTCTCGGCGGCGCAGACGCTGCGCTTGGGACAGTCGACGTACGCGCTGGCCGGCGGCACCGAAAACATGAGCCAATCGCCGCACGTCGTGCGCGGCGCGCGCAAAGGGTTCGCGTTCGGCGCAAACGTGCAGTTCGAAGACTCGCTCTGGGAAGCGCTCACGGACTCGTACGGCAACACACCCATGGCGATCACCGCGGAGAACCTGGCGAAGAAGTATTCGATTGCTCGTGAAGCGTGCGACGAGTTCGCGCTGGCGAGCCAAGAGCGCGCGCTCGAATCGCAAGCCCAAGGCTATTTTGCCGGCGAGATCGTTCCGGTTGAGGTTCCCGGTCCCAAAGGCACGAAGGTAAGCGTCGACAAGGACGAGGGTCCGCGCGCCGGACTCAACATGGAGAAGCTCGGACGGCTACCGGCGCGCTTCGCCAAAGACGGCGTCGTGACGCCGGGGAACGCGAGCGGAATAACCGACGGTGCGGCGGCACTGGTCCTGACCACGGTCAAACAGGCCAAGGCCGACGGCGTCAAGTGGAGCGGACGTCTCGTCAGCGGCAGCGTCGTCGGCGTCGACCCGTCGATCATGGGCATCGGACCGGCCTATTCGATTCCGCGAGCCCTGCAGCGCGCCGGAATTGCGGAAAAAGACCTCGCCGTGATGGAGATCAACGAAGCATTTGCGCCGCAGGTGCTCGCATGTCTGCGCGAGATGGGCACTAATGGAAACGTGCGTCTGAATCCTCACGGCGGCGCGATCTCGCTCGGCCATCCGCTCGGCGCGTCGGGAGCGCGACTCGCACTAACGACGATTCACGACCTCACGCAGCGCGGCGGCGGTTACGGCGTCGCGTCGGCGTGCATTGGGGGCGGTCAAGGTATTGCAGCGGTCTTTACCGTCGATTAAACGGTTCGGCGCGCGCGCGGCCGCGCGTGTCCTGGACGTCCTTGCGGTCGCGGCGATCGGCTTCATCCTGTGGAAGGTGCTGATCGCCCCGCGAAATCTCGATCCGGCGCGCGCCTTTCCCGCGCCGCACGCAAACTACGCGCGGCTCGACGGCGGAACGTTTCGCGTCACCGACGCGCGCGGTCACGTCCTGTTCCTCGATTTCTACGCAAGCTGGTGCGAGCCGTGTAAGATCGAGTTGCCGCTCATCGAGCAGTGGGCCAAGTCGAATCAGCGCGCCTTGGTCGTGCCCGTCGACGTCGGCGAGCCGACGCCGGTTGCGTCCGCGTTCGCGCGGAAATACGATCTGCGCGGCGTCGCCCTCGATCCGCACGAAAGCGCGCAGGCGTTTTTTGCGGTGCACGGCTTTCCGACCGTCGTCGTCGTCGATCCCGCCGGCCGGATTCGTGCGACGTGGGAAGGTCTCAATCCGGCGATCGGACTGGCGATGTCCAACGCGCTAGCCCGGCTTGATCGTAAAGTAGAACATCCCGGCGGTCGCGGCGCCCATTAGCGCAACCGTCGCCCATCCCCACGCACGCGCGAGCATCGAACTTTTCCAACGCCCAACCACCGCGGAGTTGGAAGCAAGATAGACGATCGTCGCGATCAGCGGAACCGCGGTAATGCCGTTGAGCACCGCCGACCAAAAGAGCGCCTTGATTGCATCGACTCGCAACAGATTCATCGCGATGCCCAGCAAGATGCCCGCGACGATGACGCCGTAGAAGCGCGGCGCGCGCGCGACGGGTTCGCTGAGCCCCTCGCGGAAACCAAACGTTTCGGCCGCGACGTACGCCGACGATCCGGCGAGTACGGGAACCGCGAGGACTCCCGTTCCGACCATTCCGAGCGCGAAGAGCAGCTCGGCGAAGCGACCAGCCAACGGCCGCAGCGCTTCGGCCGCCTGCTGCGCCGTCGCAATGTTATGCTTTCCGGTCGCGCCGAGCGTTGCGGCCGTCGTCACGATGATGAACAGCGCGACGGCATTGGAGAAAATCATTCCCGTGTTGACGTCGGCGTGCATGGCGCGCACCGCCCCTTCGTCGGTGCCGCGGCGTTGCGCCAACTTCGTATTGCCGGCTTCCTTGTCTTCCTCGACCATGAGCGATGCTTGCCAGAAGAAGAGGTAGGGCGTGATTGTCGTTCCCAGCACGCCGACCATCGTGGAGAGAAAGCCGGAATCGAAGCGAACGTGCGGCAACAGGAAACCGCGCAGGACGTCGGGCCACGAAGCGTGCACGACGAAGGCGGTGATGACGTAGGCAAAGAGCGAGAGCGTCAGCCACTTGAACGCGCGAGCCAGCGTCGCGTAGGGCAGCCAGAGCTGCGCGGCGATCAAAGCGATGCCGAAGAAGAAGACCCATGCCTCGCTCGGCAGCGGAAGCACGAGGTGCGCCGCATCGGCCATGCCCCCGAGATCCGCGCCGGCGTTGAACGTGTTGGCGACGATCACCAGCCCGCCGAGCGCGTACGCTACCGGCGTCGCGAGGCGCTTGCGCATTACGGCGGCCAAGCCTTCGCCCGTTACCATAGAAATGCGAGCGCACATGCCCTGAATCACCGCCATCATCGGGGTTGAGACCAGGGTGAGCCATAACATCGAATAGCCGGTCGTTGCGCCCGCGACCGAGTACGTCGAAATCCCGGACGGATCGTCGTCGGCTGCGCCGGTAATCAGGCCGGGCCCCAAAATCGAAACCCAGCGCATCAACCGGCTCTTCATTCCCAGCACGTATACCCCGATTGGGCCTGTGAGTCGACGCCGCCGCCCGATACGATACCCGCCGTGAAGGTACCTTTTGTGGATCTGCAGGCGCAGTACGGTTCGATCCGTCACGAGGTTGGCGGCGCGATGGCCGACGTTCTCGAGCGCGCTTCGTTTGTGCTGGGTCCCCAAGTCACGGCGTTCGAGCAGCGTTTTGCCGAGTATAACGGCAGCAGCTATTGCGTGAGCGTGGAGTCGGGGACGGCAGCGCTCAAACTCGCTTTGATTGCGCTGGGGATCGGACGAGGCGATGAAGTCATCGTCCCAGCCAACACGTATATCGCGTCGGCAATAGCCGTGTCGGCGGCCGGAGCGACCCCGGTCCTCGTCGACGTCGACGATGCGTATCTCATCGATCCGGCAGCGGTCGAAGCGGCGATCACGCCGCGTACGCGCGCGATCCTCCCCGTGCACCTTTACGGCCAAGTCGTACCGATGAAACCCGTGCTCGAGCTTGCGGACCGTTATGGCCTGTTCGTGGTCGAAGACGCGTGCCAAGCGCACGGTGCGGTCTGGCAGTCCCGGCGCGCGGGAAGCATCGGCACCGTGGGATGCTTCAGCTTTTATCCGGGAAAAAATTTAGGCGCGTACGGCGACGGCGGCGCCATCGTTACCGACGACGAAGCCCTTACCGATCGTCTTCGGCTCTTGCGCGACTTTGGTCAGGCAAAGAAGTACGAACATCTCATCAAGGGTGACAACTGCCGTCTCGATTCGCTGCAGGCCGCGGTGCTCGACGTCAAGCTGCGCTACCTCGACGAATGGAACGAGCGCCGCCGGGATCACGCGGCGCTCTACGATTCGCTGCTGGCTGCGGCCGGATTTCCCACTCCGAAGAACCTCGACGCGCAGGGACACGTCTATCACTTGTACGTCACCCAGGTCGAGGATCGCGAGAACGTGCAGCGCCGGCTGTCCGAGCGCGGCATTCAAACGGGAATCCATTATCCGATTCCGATCCATCTGCAGCCGGCCTACGCCGAGCTCGGCTTGAGTGCGGGACGTTTTCCCGTTACGGAAAGCGCGGCCGCGACGATTCTGTCGCTTCCGATGTTTCCGGAGCTGACCGGAGAGCAGATTCGCTACGTCGCGGGATCGCTGGCCGAGATCGCTCGGCCGCCGGCCTCGGCTCACGCGAGCGTCGCATGAGCGCGTTCGAACGCAACGCGGCGATCGTCGGTCTGGGCTATTGGGGACCCAACCTGCTGCGCAACTTCACGGCGTCGGAGCGCTGGAACGTCCGCTGGATCATCGACGCCGACGAAAAGCGCCTCGCGCGCATGCAGCGCCTCTACCCGCGCGCGTACGGCTCGTGCGATTTCGACTCGGCATTGAGCGACCCGGAGGTCGATCTCATCGCGATCGCAACGCCGCCGGCGATGCACGCGACGATGGCCGGCCGGGCGATCGCCGCCGGAAAGCACGTTTTAGTCGAGAAGCCGCTGGCGGAAAACTCCGCCGACGCCCGGCGGCTCGTCGATGCGGCCGCGCGCCGCGGCGTGAAGCTCTTTACGGATCACACGTTCCTCTATACCGGGGCCGTCGAGGCGATGCACCGGCTCAACGCGGAGGGTGCGCTCGGCGAAATGTATTACGCCGAATCCCAGCGCGTGAACCTCGGGCTGTTTCAGCAGACCAACGTGATCTGGGATCTCGGTCCGCACGACGTGTCGATCCTCAACCGCGTTTTCGCAAGCGCGCCGGAGGCCGTATCGTGCCAAGCCCGCGCGTGCGTCAATCCCGAGGTGTGGGACGTTGCGTTCATGCTGCTGCGATACGGTTCGTGCGTCGCACAAGTACACTTGAGCTGGCTCTCGCCCGTGAAAGTGCGGCGCATGATGCTTTCCGCGAGCGAACGCATGCTCGTGTGGGACGACGTCGATCCGTCGGAAAAAGTCCGGATTTACGACAAGGGCGTCGTGCTCAATCCCAGCAGCGAAACGCTGACCAAACAGATGGTGAGCTACCGGCTCGGCGAGGTGCGCATCCCGATCGTCGACGAGCGGGAAGCCCTCGGTAAACTGATCGACGACGCGTGGGAAAGCATCGCCAACGGAGCCACGTCGCGCGTCGAAGGCGCGGTCGGGTACGACGTCGTCTGCTGTTTGGAGGCCGCGTGCGCGTCGGCCCGCGCCGACGGCAAATGGATCGAAATCGGGGAACCGGCGACGGCGCGCGCCATCGCCGGCGTCGTCGACGTTACCGTCCCTTCCAGGTAGGCTTTCGCTTTTCGAGGAAGGCGCCGGTGCCTTCTTTGATATCTTCGGTATCCACGAGCGTACCGAACTCGAGCGCTTCGAGTTCCAACGCGTCGTCGATGGAGAGATGCGCGCCGTTGTTGATCGCGCGCTTGCACGCGGCTATGGCGAGCGGCGCCTTCGCTGCGATCGTCGACGCGATGCGCTTGGCTTCGTTCAATAGTTCGGCCTGAGGGACGACCTTTTGCACCAAGCCGATGCGCAGCGCTTCCGCTGCATCGATGATCTCGCCCGTCAAGCAGAGGTACATGGCCATGCCTTTGCCGACCAAGCGCGTCGTGCGCTGGCTGCCGCCGTATCCGGGGATGAGACCGAGGTTCACTTCGGGCTGTCCGAACTTCGCATTTTCGGATGCGATCATGATGTCGCCGGCCATCGCGAGCTCGCAGCCGCCGCCGAGTGCGAATCCGTTGACGGCCATGACGACCGGTTTGCGCATGCGCTCGATCTGCCGGGTGAGCGATTGACCCATGCGCGCCTGATCGGCGCCGGCACCCGCCGACGCCAGCGCATTGAGTTCGGAGATATCGGCGCCGGCCGCAAACGCTTTTTCGCCGGCGCCGGTGATGACGACGGCGCGCACGTCGGGATGCGCGTCGAGCTCGACCAGCGCCACCGAGAGCTCGGCCAGCAGCGATCCGCGCAGCGCGTTGAGCACGTTGGGCCGATTGAGCGTTACGATGGCTACCGGCGCTTCGACCGTCACGAGGATGTTTTCGAACGTCCGCTGCCCGCTAGGCGTAGTCATAGAATCCCTTTCCGCTCTTACGTCCGTAGCGGCCGGCTAACACCATGCGCTTGAGCAGCGGCGGCGCGGCCATCATCGGATCTTTGAACTCGTCGAACATAATTTCGGCGATGTAGTAGGTCGTGTCTAAACCGACGAAGTCGAGCAGCTCGAACGGTCCCATGGGATACCCGCATCCCAACCGCATGCCTTTGTCGATGTCCTCTTTGCTGGCCAGTCCTTGCTCGTACACGCGAATCGCGTACAGCAAATACGGAATCAGCAGGCGATTGACGACGAAGCCCGGCGTATCTTGCGCGAGAATCGGTTCCTTGCCCAGCTTCTTAGCAAAGTCGAACAGCGTGTCGACCGTCTCTTGAGTCGTCGCGATCGTCTTTACGACCTCAACCAGTTTCATGATCGGAACCGGATTGAAGAAATGCAGGCCCGCGACGCGGTTCGGCCGCTTCGTCTTGGCGGCAAGTTCGACGACGCAGAGGCTGGAGGTATTCGTGCAAATGATCGCGTGCGGCGCGAGAAGCTCGTCGAGCTCGCGGAAGAGCTTCGTTTTGACCTCCACGTTTTCGATAATCGCTTCGACGATCAAATCGCACTGCGCGAGCCCGGCGACCTCCGTCGTCGTCGTCAGCCGCCCGAGCGTTGCATCGCGATCGGCTTGCGACAGTTTTCCCTTTTCGACGAACTTGTCGAGCGATTTCGCAATCCCCGCCATGCCGCGAGTCAGCGGCTCTTGCGCTACCTCCATCAGCACCACGTTGAAGCCGGCGCTTGCGCAGGTTTGCGCGATACCGCTGCCCATCAGTCCGGCGCCGCAAACGCCGACCGTGCGGATCTCAGCCACGAGTCCTCCTCCTTAGAATAGCTATGCTGGAAGCCCTTAAGGTTTTATAAAGGCCGCAGGTGCATTCGTTGCGTTGCAGGGAAGCCACCTTTGCCTTATACTGGGGGCTGCCGCTCGTCGCTCTAGGAGGATAACGATCACGTGCGCACGGCGTATCACGAGGCGCTGGAGGGAACGCGGCTGGACGTCGTCCGGCTTGGTGCCCTCGTTGGCGACGCTATCCGCGTAGCCGTCGAGGCGCTCAATAATCGCGACGCCTCTGCAGGCGCTCGAGTCGTCGCCGGTGACGACGCGATCGACGATCTGCGCCGCCGTGTGGAATCTCACTGCATCGAGCTGATTTGGCGGCAGCAGCCGGTCGCGGGCGAGTTGCGCGAGATCGCGGCTATGTTGGAAATCGCGACCGATCTCGAGCGGGTCGGCGATTACGCGGTCGACATCGCCAAGAACGCCATCAAGCTCTCCGATCAACCCATGCGCCCGCAAAAAGTCGAAATCGACCGCATCGCCAGCGTCGCGCACGCGATGCTGCTCGACGCGATGCGCGCGTACACGGAGCGCGACGTCAAGCTCGCGAGCGACGTCATCGACCGCGACGACGAAGTCGACAAACTCTACAAACGCAGCATCAAGCTTCTGCAGCAAGAGATGCGCGAAGATCCCGAGATCGTGCGTCCGGGTACGCGCTATCTGTTCGTGCTCGCGTCGCTCGAGCGCGTGGGCGATCGTGCCGGTAACATTGCCTGGCATACGAAGGACATGATCGGCGCGGAGTGAGCACGCCGCTCCCGCGCGACGAATTTGCCGTTACCGAGCGTTACGTCTACCTGAATCACGCCGCGACCGGCGTGCTGCCCCGATCGTCGGTTGCCGCGATCGAAGGTTTCGTTCGCGAGCACGGAGCGGGCGGCGTCATGGGAACGGGACGTTACGAGGCCCGCATGCCGGAGTTTCGCGATCGCATCGCGCGGTTCATCGGCGCGAAGAGCGGCGAGATCGCGGTGCTGCGTAATACGAGCGACGGCGCTAACGTCGTAGCGCTCGGACTAGACTGGCGCGATGGCGATGAAGTGATTGTCTGCGACAACGAGTTTCCGGCCAACGCGATCCCATGGGTCGCGCTGCGACGGCGCGGCGTCAACGTTCGCGTACTGCCGACGCAAAATCAACGCCTCACGCCCGACGTTCTGCGTCGAGAGATTACGCAAAGGACGCGCGTGGTCGCGATCTCGTGGGTGACCTACTCCGACGGCTACCGTCACGACCTGCCGGCATTAGCGGAAATCGCGCACGAATCCGGAGCGCTGCTTTGCGTCGATGCGATGCAGGCTCTGGGTGCATTCGGCGTCGACGTCGCGGCCGCCGATGTCGACGTGCTCTATTGCGGCGCCGCAAAGTGGATGCTGGGATTGCAAGGCGTAGCGTTTTGCTACGTGCGCGAGTCGCTGATCGAGCGTCTGGAACTGGCCGCGCCGGGTTGGCGGTCGATGCGCGACATGTGGGATTTTCCGAACTTCGACCAGCCGTACGTTGCGGACGCCTCGCGCTTCGAAGGCGGGACTCCGAACTATCTCGGCGCCCTTTCGTTCGCGAGTTCGATCGAGCTCATCGAACGTTGCGGCGGAACGGCGGCGATCGCGCCTTACGTCCTGAAGTTGACCGACGCGCTCTGCGCCGGTTTGCAGCGTTTGGGGGCGCGCGTGGCGAGCCCGCGCGGCATCGGAATTTCGTCGAGCATCGTGACGTTTAGCATGCCCGGCTGCGACAGCGTGGAGCTGGGATGCGCGCTGCAAGAGCGCGCCGCGATCGTTACGACCTACCGCGCGTCGGGAGTTCGTGTCGCGCCGCACGGTTATAACACGGCCGCGGAGATCGACCGGCTGCTCGAGGCGGTCGCGCAGTACGGCCCTGCGGCGGGGTGAGCCGGCGCGGGACACACGGCCGTCCGGTGCGCGCAAATCGAGGCGAAAGGCCCGGGCCGTCGGACTGCCCGGCCCCTTGGTAGGGCCAGGCCGAAGCGCGTACTCTTAGGTCGATGCACGGTGTTCGATCGAGCGAGATAGCAAACACCTCAGGTGAGACGCGAGCCGGCTCACCGGTCGATAGCGCGCCTTCGGCCACGCTGCGATGGGTAAACCACGCGTCGTTCGCCTTCGATGCTCGTGACGTCTGCGTGTTGGCCGACCCTTGGCTCACAGGTCCTGCGTTCAACCGGGGATGGTCGCTCCTGGTGCCTACGCCGCGCGGCGCCGCCAACTTCGAGCAAGTCACGCATATTTGGATATCGCACCAGCATCCCGATCATTTCAGTCCGCGCGACTTGCGCGCGATTCCGCCGGAGCTGCGCGCTAAGATCACGCTCCTGTATCAGAAAACCCGCGATAGGCGAGTCGTAGCTGCCTGCAAGGCACTGGGGTTCGCGCAGGTGCGCGAGCTTCCAAAGCGGCGGTGGATTGCATTATCCGACCACGTCTCGGTGATGACCGATTCCATCCTCGAGGATTCGTGGCTCGCTTATAAGACGCCGGACGCGGTGTTTTTGAACGTGAACGACTGCGTAATCGAGGATGAGCGAACCGTTGCCAAGATCCGCCGCGCGGTGGGTGCGGTGGACGTTCTTCTTTCACAGTTCTCGTACGCCAACTGGGTGGGTAATCCCGACGAAATCGAGTTGCAGCGCGGCGCGGCACGCTTGCGGTTAGACTATCTCGTTAGACAGATCCAGGGACTCCGGCCGCGCTTCGTGGTTCCCTTTGCAAGCTACGTCTACTTTGCAAATACGGAAAACTGGTACCTCAACGAGCAGATGAATCGTGTAGAAACGGTCGTCGAGCGGATCGGAGAACAGACGTCCGCGCAACCGATCGTGTTATTCCCCGGCGACACGTGGAACGTCGGTCAGCCCCGCGATAACGCCCAGGCAATCGCAGCGTACGCTCACGAACGGGAGGAGCGTCTCAAAGCAGGGGCGCCGTACGAACCGCTTGCGGTGACGCGAGAACAAATCGAGAGCTCGATTAACGCGTTCTACGGACGGATCTCGCGTAAGATGGCACCGCTGCTGCGGGCTTATCCTCTGAAGACGCGCGTTTACGTGACCGATCTGGACCTCGTCGTCGAGCTGTCTTTCAAAGGCTTTAACGTCCGGAGTGACCCGGCATCCGCGGCGCAGGCGGACCTGGAAACCAGTGCGGACAATCTACTGTTCGCCTTAAAAACGCCTTGGGGCGGCGAAGCACTCTGGGTGAACGCTCGCTTCCGAACGCGCAATTTTCAACAGTTAAAGCGCTTTTTTAATTTTTTCCGGGTGGCGGATATTACGGAGCGGCCCGGGACGACGATTCCTTGGTTCATTTGGCGCGCGTTGCCCGGGGTACTGCGAGCCCTGCATTTTGCGACGATCGGGCGCTTTCGCAAAGAAGTCTCATAGGGGTTCGTGACGATGAAAAGCGTTTGGGCCGCTTGCGCCTCAATAGCCGCACTTTACGTAGCTGAGGCGGCGTCATTTACCCATGCGTTGCACTACAGTATGCCGATGCCGCATGCGGGCGTATATCGAATTGCGGCTGGTATCGCGGCCGCTCTGCTGACGGGAGCCGTCTATTGGTTGTACGTTGCCGTCCGCCGGCTGAGCTCTCTTCCCGCGGTGCCGATCCTCGCGTGCGCCCTGATCATGGGCGCGACGTCGTTCGCCTTTATCAATCCGCACCGGGATGCGCTGGCTTATATCGCGTACGCGAAGCAGCCGACATTCGCGAGCGCGTACAACGTGCCGCCGGATTACGTCCTGCCGCCGGGTTTCTCGGAGATAAAGCGGGAGTGGCCCGCTCTCCCCACATGTTCGTACGGGCCGCTCTGGCTGTGGGTCGCACGAGCGCTTACTGGTCCGGTTCAAAGCTTAGCCGGCTGCATGCTAGTCATGCGATTCATCGGACTGCTCAGTCTGGTGCTGATGTTCGCGGCGGTGGTGCGCCTTCGAGCTCCGCCGGCGGTTGTCGCCGCTACGATTGCCAATCCGTTTTGGTATTTCTTCTACGTGTTGGAAGCGCACAATGACGGGCTCGCCCTTATGCTCGTGGCGGCTGCTATGGCGATTGCAGTTCCGCTTCCGTTCGTCGCCCCCGTCGTCGCAGGTGCGGCTGCGCTCGTCAAAGCGCCCTTCATTCTGATTGGAGCACTGGCATTCTCGGGCGCGCGTTCGGCGCGTAACCGTCTCTGGCTGCAGTTGGCGATCCTCGCCGCCGTCGCCGTGGCGGGATCGCTCTTCGGCGGCCGCCGCTATTTTGAGAAACTCTTTTTTCACGGCACGCAGACGTACAGCACCAGTCAATCTACCCTCGGCCATCTCTTTGCCGCGATCCACATCGCGCTGGCGATCCTCGCGATCGTTGCGATTGCGGCCGCGGTCTTGCGTGCGCGATTCTCGGGACCGTTATCGTTCAGTTTCGTAGCGCTCTCGAGCTTCCCGTATCCGTGGTACTTGGGTTGGGGCTTACCTTATGCCTACGACACGCCCTTCGTGCCGGCGTTTCTCGCGCTGCTTTCCGTTTTTGGCTTTCTCATGAACTCGGAGCCCGTCGCCCGCCTCTTCGAGGCTGCGGTACTCGTGGCTGCGATCGCCGTATTCTTGCGACGGCGCTATCAACTCCGAACTGAGGGCGCGGGGGCCGCGGTGCCGTTGGTGAGCAGCCGCTAGTCCGCGTCACGCAGTACGCGCCGCCGACGGCGGCGAAGCAGTAACCGATGCTCGCAACGATCTTTTTGGCGGCGCTTTCGAGCGCCGTGCCGGCGCTCGCGCCGGGAACGTATACGTACACGGCGACCTACCAGGGCGCGCAGAGCGGAACGTCGACCTTGGTCGTTCGCCGGACCGGCGACACCACGACGATTCAAGAGAATGCCAGCGGTGTGATCAACGATCTCCAGGTCGCCGGTACGGTCACGCTCAATCTCGGCGCCGATTTGGTTCCAACGGTGTACAACGGATCGTACGATAGCGGCGCCCTCCACTCGGTCGTAACGGTCACGGTTGCCAAGACGTCGGCCACGCTCGTCGGCACGACCACCGGCGGCGTGCAGATGATGTTTCCGCTGAAGCCGCCGGCGCGGCATCTGGTCATCATCGAGCCCGGATTGATGGCCGGACTCTTCGCACTTCCAGCGCAAATGCAGGCATGGCAGTACGATCCGATCTTGGCGGTTGCGCCGTCCATCGGGAAGAGCGAGAACTACGCGCTCGACACGACGGCAAAACCGCAACGGCCCGACGGCGTTCCCGCGCAGGATACGCAAATAACGTTCGGTGGTCCGCTGGCATTTACGATGTGGTACGATCCGGCGACCTACGTACCCGATGCGGTCGTCGTGCCGTCGCAGGACGCCGTCGTCACTCGCGTCCGCCACTAGCGTGACGCGGCCGCGCAAGCTGCTCGAGCGCGCGCTCAAAGATGTGCAGGAGCGGTTGCGCAATCACCCGGGTTCGGTTCCGATCATGTTCGAGCGCGCGCAACTGCTCGACCGGCTCGGACGCGCCGACGACGCGCGGCTCGCCTACGTCGAGATTTTGCAGCGCGACGCTTCGCATTTCGGGGCACTCAACGACTTGGGCATGCTGCTCTTCAAGGCCGGCCTTCGCCAAGAGGCGTTCACCTGCTTTAACGCCGTTGTCGCCAAGCATCCGCGCGAAGCCGTCGGGCACGCAAACCTCGCCTTGATCTTGCTGCGCGGCGGCGAGAAAGAAAAGGCGCGCGAGCACTACGAGATCGCGGTTTCGCTCGATCCGCAAAACGTCGAAGCGCGCCGCGGTTTGGCGTTGGCGCTCGAAGCGCTGGGCGATCGCACGAGTGCGGCCGTGCATCGCGACATCGGTTTCGGCGCGGCGCCGCTGGTGGAGATTCCGTATCGCGGCGAGGGCAGCGGCATCCGCGTGCTGCTGCTCGTTCGCGCGGGCCCCGGAAACGTCCCGACGGACCGGTTTCTCGACGACCGGACGTTTGCAGTCGCAAAACTCGTCGCGGATGCGTATCGGCCCTCGCTCGCGCTGCCGGCGCACGACGTGATTTTCAACGCCATCGGCGATGCCGACGTAACCGGTGACGCCCTCGAACGCGCCGCTGCGATCGTCGAGCGATCGGGTGCGCTCGTCGTGAACCCGCCGGAGGCAGTATTAGAGACGGGTCGCGTGCGCATTGCGCGGCGTCTGCGCGACGTCGAAGGGATCGTGGCTCCGCGCGCGCAGGCGTATGCCAAAGCGCTGTTGCTCGCGCCGGACGCCGTCGACCGGCTCGAAGGCGACGGATTCGGGCTCCCGTTTCTCTTACGCGCCGCGGGGTTTCACACCGGCGAGCATTTCGAGCGCGTCGAGCGGCGCGAGGAGCTGCGCGAAATCGCCTCGCGGCTTCCCGGCGAGGAGCTGCTGGCACTCGAGTTTGCCGACGTTCGCGGCGCCGACGGCAACGCGCGCAAATACCGGGTGCTCTTCATCGATGGAAATCTCTATCCGCTCCACCTAGCGATTTCGCCGCACTGGAAAGTCCACTACTTCTCCGCGGCGATGGCCGATCACGCCGAACGGCGTGCCGAAGAAGAGCGATTTCTCAGCGACATGTCCGGCGCGCTCGGCGGGCGTGCGGTCGACGCGCTCGCGCGCGTCGCGGCTGAGCTCGCCTTGGATTACGCGGGGGCGGATTTCACGATCGACGCCGGCGGCAACGTCGTGCTGTTCGAAGCTAACGCGACGATGATCGTTCCGGTTCCCGATGCCGACCCACGCTGGGAGTATCGCCGGGCGCCGATCGCTCGGATCGAACGAGCCGTGCGCGCGATGCTGCTTAGGCTATCGCGTCCTGCCTAACGACGCGGGCAGGCGCTCCGGCGGCTGTAGCGTAGGGCGGAATGTCGGCCGTCACGACCGAGCCCGCAGCGACGATCGCGTGATGTCCGATCGTCACTCCGGGAACCACGATGACGCCCGAGTACAACAGCACGTGGTCTTCGATGCGCACCGGTGCACAGTCGATCGTCAACGGCACGGCAGGATCGGTTTGCGAGGACGGCACTTTGCGTCCTTGCTGCGACGTCACGTGCACGTGTGCACCCATGTGCACGTTGTTGCCGATTTCGATCCCGCCGCCACCCCATAATACACTATACGGCCCGATCTCGACGCCGTCGCCGATGTGTATGTATCCGCGCGATCCGCCGACGGCCGACGCACTCAGGTACGCGCGATGATCGATAAAGACGTTCTTCCCCGCGGTGATGCGATCGGCGCCGCGCACCAGCACGCTGCTGCCGAAAAGCACGCCCGGTAAGGCGTCGCGTTGCGCTTGATCCGCGGTGGCGGAGCGCAGCGCCGTTTTCAGTGCGCGCCAAAGGGTCCCAATGCGCCGGACTGGGTTCATAGGGGAAGCCTACCGCGTCGGCCCCGATTTTGACGTAGGCCAAGCGTCCCAATGCCTGCGAGGCGTTCGACTTAGCCAATTGACCGGGTGGAATCTTCGCTGGCGGGCGCTGCGACGGTACGATGCTTTCGAGCTTGCTTCTTCACGAGGAGAGAATAGTATGCGAGGGTCGATTCGTCGGTGGCCCGCCGTCTGCCTAACCGCAGTTTTGGCGACGATGCTGTCCGCCTGTCACGGCGGCAGCACGGCAACCGGCTCCAATATTCTTCCGCAGCAAATGTCGCCGGGACAAAGCGACGCTGCATTTACGTCCAATTCGTTGGGTCCAGTCAACCTCTATCCGGGGGCGATTATCGGAGCCGACGACATGTTCAAGCCGCACGACGGCGACACCAAGACCGGCGGTCGCGGCAAGACGATCGACAAGATCCCGTGCGCCCCGACAGAGTATCTCAACGACTATCACATTCACGTGTATCTGGGCATCGTCTATAAGGGCCGGCAGGTTGCCGTGCCGGACGCGATCGGCCTCAACGGCCCCGGTCCCGAGCAAAACGGATACATCAGCACCGCCAAGTGCTTCTACTACATCCACACGCACGACGCGTCCGGCATGGTCCACGTTGAGTCACCCAATAGCCTGCCGCCCAGTGCAACCGTGTACACGCTCCAAAACGTGCTCGACGTCTGGGGCATGAAGTATTCGCACACCAGCTTCGGCCCGTTCAAGGGCGAGGTACACGTCTTCGTCGGCAACCCCAGCTCGCTGGGCGAGACGACGGTCAGCCACTACACGAAGGTCAAGCAAGCCGGCAAGCTCGGCACAATTTCGATCAAATCGCATGAAGTGATCTGGATTGAAATCGGCAAGCCGGTAACCAAGGGCGCGAACCTTCCGCCCGTGACGTTCTACACGGAATACTAGTCAACCGTCCGCTCAACTTCGCTAACTGGCCCGGAAGGCCCAGGGGCCGGGGTGCGATGGCACCCCGGCCCCAGTGCGTCTCCGTCCTGTTGTTTGCATGAGCTTGCTAATAGAATCGGTGAAGATGAAGATCGGCATCAAAGCGGAACCGCACGCGCGCGGCATCCGACCCGGATTACGCTATGGATTGCTGGCGGCGGACCTCTTGCTCTCACTGGGAGCCGTCGCGCTGGCTACGGAGATTGCCGACGTTCACTCGGCGACGGTGCGCCAGCTTGCCATCGTCGGTCTAGTTCTCTTCATCACCGGATCGTACGCACAGTTTCGCTACGAGAGCGCGCGCACGTTCGACTTCCACGACGTTTTACGGCTGCTCCTAGGAGCGACGGCCGGGGCGTTGGTTGCATTCGTCTGCATTTGGCTGCTCGTTACACCGCTGCATCACGTATCGGGACGCTTGGTCGCCGTCGCGGCGATGGTGGCCTTTACAATGCGGATGTTTCTGCGAATCGGGCTCGTGCTCGTGCGCACGAAGATCATCACCCACCGGCCGAACGCTCAACGGGTCGTGGTGGTCGGCGTGGGCATGCCCGCTTTCACCTTGATCAAGGAAATCCAAGAGGACCGCGATCTTCCGATTCGGGTGATGGGATGCGTGGACGACGGTATCGCGATCAAGCGCGTCGACGGAGTGAAGATTCTGGGAGGCGTCGAGGATCTTCCGAAAATCGTCGTACAGCTGCAGCTCGACTCGGTCATCGTCGCCATCCCCGCGGCTCCGTTGCAGACGATCAATCGCATCAAGCAGCTCTGCAGCGATTCCAAGGGCGCCAACGGCGCGCCGCCGACCGTTAAGGTCGTCCCCAACGCCGCCGATCTGCTCAATGACCGCGTGACGATCTCGCGAATTCGCGACATTCGGCTCGAGGACGTCCTTTCGCGCGATCCGGTCGTCGTCGATACCGCATCGTTGCGTCCCCATCTCGAAAACCAAGTCGTGCTCGTCACCGGCGCCGGCGGTTCGATCGGCAGCGAGCTGTGCCGCCAAATCGTGACGTTCGAGCCGAAGCTCCTCGTGCTGTTGGGTCATGGCGAAAATAGCCTCTTCGCCATCGAGCAGGAGCTGCGGCTGAACTACGGCTTTACCCGCACGAAGATGATCTTGGCCGACGTCGCCGACGCCTGGGCGATACGGTCGACGTTCGGACGCTACTACCCGCGCATCGTCTTTCACGCCGCAGCCCACAAGCACGTGCCCATCGTCGAAGCGAACATCTGCGAAGCGGTTCGTAATAACGTGATGGGCACGCGGACCGTGGCCTTGGCCGCCGCCGCTACCGGCGCCGCGAAATTCGTGCTGCTCTCGACCGACAAGGCCGTCAATCCGAGCAGCGTGATGGGACTGACCAAGCGTATGTCCGAGCTGGTCGTGCAGTCGTTCGCCGGCGGCAGCGCGACGGAGTTCGTCGCCGTGCGTTTCGGCAACGTGCTCGGCAGCCGCGGCAGCGTCATCCCCGTTTTCAAGCAGCAAGTTGCGGCCGGTGGACCCGTGACGATTACCCACCGCGACATGCGGCGGTATTTCATGACGATCCCGGAAGCCGTGTCGCTCGTCCTGCAAGCAATGTCGATCGGGCGCGACGGTGAGGTGTTCGTGCTCGACATGGGCGACCCCATTCGGATCATGGATCTCGCCGAACAGGTCATTCGCTTGTCGGGCTTTACGCCATATCAGGAGATCGACATCGTCGAAACCTCAATGCGTCCCGGCGAGAAGTTGTTCGAGGAGATCTTGACCAACCGGGAAGATTTTTCGCGGACCAGCCACGAGCGGCTTTTCATTGCCAAACAAGACCGGCTCGACTATAGCGAGCTGGGCCGTGCGATGGTTCAGCTGCAGCGCACCATACGCGCGTCGGATTGGCGCGCAACGCTCGAGACGATGCGCCAGTTCGTTCCCGAATATACGCCCGATGCCAACCTGCAGTTAACTCCGCCCCATTCGACGGCGAAAGTCGAACGCAACGTCATCGAGCCAATCACCAAAAGCGAACCCACTGTGAAGGAAAGATCGCGTGCAACTCGTTGAACCCGTTCCGCTGCGGCTCAGCGGTCTAAAGAAGAAGATCCTCGATCGCAGCGCGGTCGTCGGCGTCGCCGGTGTCGGCTACGTCGGGTTACCGCTGGCCGTCGAAAAAGCGAAGGTCGGGTTCACGGTGATAGGGTACGATCGCAATCCTATTCGCGTGGATCAAGTCAATCAGGGTCTCAACTACATTCGCGACGTTAACGATCGCGAACTGGCCGGAATGGTCGACGCCGGCCGTTTGAGCGCGACGACGGACTTTTCGAGCATTGGGAAGTGCGACGTCGTGATCATCTGCGTTCCGACGCCGCTCACCGTAAATCTCGATCCCGACATCTCGTTCATTAAAGCCGTGGCCGAGTTGGTCGCGCATCAGCTGCGCCCGGGCCAGCTCGTCTGCCTGGAAAGCACGACGTATCCCGGGACGACCAACGACGTGCTGCGGCCGATTCTCGAACGCTCGGGATTGAAAGTCGGAGAGGATTTCTTCCTGTGCTTTTCGCCGGAGCGCGTCGACCCGGGCAACGCGCGCTATACGACCAAGAACACCAACAAGGTGGTCGGCGGCGTTACTCAGGCCTGCCTCGAAGCGGGTGTCACGTTCTACGAGCAAACCATCTTGCACGTGCTGCCGGTGTCGTCGCCCAAGGTGGCCGAGCTGACGAAGGTCTTCGAGAATACGTTTCGCGCGGTCAACATCGCTATGGTCAACGAGATGGCGATTCTGTGCGACCGGCTCGGGATCGACATCTGGGAAGTCATCGACGCTGCCGCGACCAAACCGTTCGGAATCATGCGGTTCGATCCCGGACCGGGCGTCGGCGGGCACTGCATCCCCCTGGACCCCTTCTATTTGGCCTGGAAGGCGCGCGAGTACGACTTCCGCGTACGCTTCATCGAGCTGGCGGGAGAAATCAACGTCGGCATGCCGTACTTCGTACGGGAAAAGGTTCTGCGTGCGCTCAACGAGCGCGGCAAGGCGCTCAAGGGTGCCTCGATCCTGGCGCTCGGCGTAGCGTATAAACGCGATATCGACGACTACCGCGAGTCGCCGGCGCTCAAGGTCATGGAACTCCTGCAGCGCGACGGAGCCCGGATCGATTACCACGATCCGCACGTTCCAAGCTTTACCGACGAGCGAGGTAAGGCGTGGCACTCGATCCCGCTCTCGAAGGACGTGCTGGAACGCACCGACTGCGTGGTGATACTCACCGACCATTCGACGGTCGACTACGGCCGCGTTCTCGAGCAGGCCGAGCTCGTCATCGACACGCGTAACGCGACCAAAGACGTGCGTCAGAAGCTCAACGGCAAGGTGCAGAAGAGCCTGGTGCTGCTGTGAATGCCAACGGGAAGCGCCCGCGCGTCGGCGTCGTTGGGGCCGGCAAATGGGGCATGAACATCGTGCGTTGCTGCGCCAAGATGGGCGTGCTCGCGGCCGTTTGCGACGGCGACCTTCATCCGCTCGAAGAAATACGGGCGAAGTATTCCGGCGTCAAAGTCTTCTGCGATTTCGACTCGATGCTCTCGCTGGCGAAGATCGACGCCGTCGCGATCGCCGCACCGGCGCAGATGCACGCGAAGCTTGCGCTGCGCGCCATCGAGGCGGGGCTCGACGTCTTCGTCGAGAAGCCGCTCGCGCTCGGCGTCGCCGACGCCCAACGCGTGGTCGACGCGGCGCGGGATGCCGGGTGCAAACTGGTCGTCGGGCACGTTCTGCTGTACCATCCGGCCGTTCGGACGATGCTCAAGCTCATCGGCGACGGGCGCATCGGCCAAGTGCGGCACTTGCGTTCGCGGCGTCTGAGTTGGGGAAGGCTGCGTTCGTACGAAGACGTGTGGTGGAGCTTCGCACCGCACGACGTCGCCGTGATGCTCGAGGTGTTCGGCGAGGAACCGTCGGCGATCAGCTGCGACGCGAGCGCCTTTATCCGCCCGCACATTGCCGACGTCACCTACGCGGACTTTCGCTTTTCGACGGGGCGCAGCGCCCACATCGAAGTCGCGTGGATCGATCCGGACAAAGGGTGGCGCTTAGACGTGTTCGGTTCGACCGGCGTGCTGGCGTTCAGCGAAAGCAGCGACGGATCGAAGCTCGTGCTTACGCCGTGCGGCGACCGTTTGAACGCTCGCGGCGAAGCGGAGCTCTACCGCGAGCCGGCTCGCGAAATCGAGATTCCCGCCGGCGAGCCGCTGCAAATCGAGCTCGAAGCGTTCTGCCGTACCGTGCGCGGAGGGCGCCTGCCGCCCAGCCACGGCGACGAAGCGCTGGCGGTCGTTCGAACGGTCGCCATGATTCACGAATATGCAGAGACACCTGCCGCAACGACGGAGACGATAGCGCGATGGACGGCGTAGCCGAAAAAACCTATTTCGTACACGAAAGTTCCTACGTCGACGAACCAGTGGAAATCGGCGACGGCACCAAGATCTGGCACTTTTCACACGTCATGACGGGAAGCTCGATCGGACGTGAGTGTACGATCGGGCAAAACGTCGTCATCGGCCCGCGGGCGCGCATCGGTAATCGCGTCAAGATTCAGAATAACGTCTCGGTTTACGAAGGCGTGGAGCTCGAAGATGACGTGTTCTGCGGACCGAGCATGGTGTTCACGAACGTCACGACGCCTCGCTGCGGCACGCCGCGCAACCGGCCCGAAGATTTTGCGCCGACCCGGGTTCGTCGCGGGGCGAGCTTAGGCGCGAACTGTACGGTGGTCTGCGGCCACACGATCGGTGAGTTCGCGTTCGTAGGCGCCGGTTCGGTCGTAACGACCGACGTCCCGCCGTACGCGCTGGTCTACGGCAACCCGGCTCGCATTCGCGGTTACGCGTGCGAATGCGGCGTTCGCCTGACCGTCGCCTACGACGCGGCGCGCTGCGAACAATGCGGCCGTATGTACGTCGAGGAACACGGGCGCCTGCGGAGGACCGGCCGATGATACCGATTCTGGACCTCACCCGCCAGCATCGTCAGCTGCGACCGGAGCTGGAGCGCGCGATCGGCGCGGTCCTGGATGCCGGCACGTTCATTAACGGCCCCAACGTCAAGGCGCTCGAAGAGGAAATCGCGCGATACATCGGCGTGCCCCACGCCGTCGGACTGAACTCGGGGACCGACGCACTGCATCTCGCGCTGCGTGCACTCGACATCGGTCCGGGCGACGAAGTCATTACGACGCCGTTCACCTTCATCGCGACGACCGAGGCGATCGGTATGGTCGGGGCGACGCCGGTCTTCGTGGATATCGATCCCGCGACGCTCAACATCGATCCCCGCGCGATCGCGGCGGCGGTCACGCCGCGCACGAAGGCCATCATCCCCGTGCACTTGTACGGTTTGCCGGCGCCGATGGACGAGATCAACGCGATTGCCGCCAAGCATCACCTGGCCGTGATCGAAGATTGCGCGCAATCGATCGGCGCGACTTCCGGCGGCGTTCGTACCGGAGCCCTCGGCACCATTGGTGCATTTAGCTTTTTTCCGTCAAAAAACTTAGGGGCGTGCGGCGACGGCGGCATGGTCACCACGTCCGACGAGCAGCTCGCCGAACGCGTGCGCCGCTTGCGCGCGCACGGAGCCGCGGTGAAATACTACCACGACGAGCTCGGGGTCAACAGTCGCCTCGACGAGCTTCAGGCCGCGATCCTTCGCGTTAAGCTGCTGTGTCTGGAAGGATGGATCGAACGCCGGCGCACGGTTGCGGCTTGGTATACCGTGGAGCTGGGCCGCTTGCCCGCAATAGGACTGCCGCTGAGCCGGCCGCAGCAAACGGTGCGCCACGTCTACCATCAGTTCACGATTCGGATCCTCGACGGTCAACGCGATCGCGTTGCCCGCGACTTGCGCGAACGCGGCGTGCAAACGATGGTATACTATCCGGTACCGTTGCACTTACAGGCAGTTCACGCAAGCTTGCGACTGGGCGCAGGCGCCTTTCCGCACGCGGAAGAGGCGGCGCGCGAGGTGCTGTCGCTGCCGATGTTCCCCGAACTGCGGGATACGGAAGTCGATCGCGTCGTTTCGGCGGTGGAGAAGAGCGTCAAGCGCCAGGGCGTGCCGGCATGAAAGTCGTCAGCGTCGTCGGAGCGCGTCCACAGTTCGTGAAGGCGGCGGTGTTGAGCGCCGAACTGGCCGCCCGCCGTATCGATGAAGTCCTCGTTCACACCGGTCAGCACTACGATGCCGAGATGTCGGACGTGTTCTTTACCGAGTTGAACATCCCCAAGCCGAAGTACGAGCTCGGCGTCGGCTCGGCCGGTCACGGCGTGCAGACGGGCGAGATGATGCGTAGGATCGAACCGGTTGCAATCGCCGAGCGTCCCGACGTCATCATCGTCTACGGCGATACGAACAGCACGCTCGCCGCGGCGCTGGTTGGAGCCAAACTCGGTATCCCGGTCGCGCACGTCGAGGCGGGATTGCGCTCGTTCAACCGTTCGATGCCCGAAGAGATCAATCGCGTCGTCGCCGATCACGTGTCGAGCTGGCTCTTCGTTCCCAACGCGCGCGCGCGGGCACAGCTCGCATCAGAGGGCATCGTCGACGGCGTCGTCGAGGTCGGCGATCTCATGGTTGACCTGGTCGCGCGTGTCGCTCAGACGTTGCCGAAAGATCCGCCCGTTCTGGAGCGCTTCGGCGTGAGCCCCTATGCGTACGGCGTCGCGACGATTCACCGGGCGTCGAATACGGATGACGCGCAAACGTTCGCCCGCCTCATCGATGGTTTGCACGCGGTCGACATGCCGATCGTCTTCCCCGTCCATCCGCGCACGCGCGGCATTGCCGCCGCGTGCGGCGTCGGTCAGAACGACAACATCATTGTGAGCGCGCCGTTATCGTACGGCGAGACCATCGCGCTTCTTTCTCGCGCCTGCGTCGTGTTCACGGATTCCGGCGGCATGCAGAAGGAAGCCTACGTGCTGCGCACGCCGTGCGTCACGCTGCGCGAAGAAACGGAGTGGCTCGAAACGCTCGAAGACGGTTGGAACGTGCTTGCCGGCAGCGATCCCGCAAAGATCGCGCGCAGCGCTCGTCGATTGATGCCGGCCAAACAAAAGGCCCACTACGGCGACGGCCGCAGCGCGGAAGCGATCGCTAACGCGTTGATCGCTGGTACGCCCGCGCAGACTGCGGACCACCGCGCGATGAAGCGGGCGACATAGTTGCGGCGTCGAGCGTTTCCGCAAACGCTTCGGCGAGATCCATCGCCGTAAACACGGCGCCGGGCGCGAGTTGCAGCTTCCGGTGACCGGACGCAAAATGCCGTTGCGCTTCGCGCAACGCCGCAGTAGCCTCCGCGAGGTCGCTCGCAAACCATCCCATCGCGCGCTGGGCCAAGTATTCACGCATGACGCTGGTCTTCGGACCGAAAGCAATAACGGGGCGCTCCGCCCCGGCATACTCGAAGATTTTGCTCCCTAGCTCGTGCGACGTCGATTCGTCCATGTTGAGCAAGACGAGGAGATCCGATGCGCGGCGCTGCGCTGCAAGCGCTTCGTGCCGGGGCACGGTACCGTGCTGGGCAACGATCGATTCGATTCCGTAATCCCGCGCGAGCGAGCGGACGTGGTCGCTATTGGGGCCGTAACAATCAACGGTTGCATCGCCCGCCGGATCGCCGGCGGCGCGCAATGCCGCAAGCGCCTCGAACAGGAGTTGCGGCGTTCGATGACCGTCGTACATCGATCCCGCGTAGCAAAGGCTGAAGCGCTCGGGAACGCAATCTTCGAGGTCGCTCCAGTCGTCGGGATCGGCGCCGTTCGGTATGACGTTAACGTGGCGCCCGTGAATCGAGCCGAGCAGGGCCGCGATCGGCG
This sequence comes from Candidatus Baltobacteraceae bacterium, assembly GCA_036488875.1. Classification (NCBI taxonomy): domain Bacteria; kingdom Bacillati; phylum Vulcanimicrobiota; class Vulcanimicrobiia; order Vulcanimicrobiales; family Vulcanimicrobiaceae; species Vulcanimicrobiaceae bacterium. The sequence continues at coordinate 500,850 of DASXGW010000001.1, forward strand.
GCGAGATCGTCGTTATCCGGTTTGCCCGGCGAAGCAGCAACCGTTCGAGCGCGCGCTGTAGACGGCGCTGCAGCGGTCCCCATCCCGCATATTGATTTCCGGTCCAAGGATCGCGGTAATCGGCAATCCACGGAAGTCCGCGCAGCGCCGCAACGGTCGCACCGACGACGTGCACGCTAGCCGGCATGGCGGTGCTCAGCACGGCATCGTACTGCCGCGAGCGCGTCGTCCGTAAACCTTGCACGATCGCATCGGGCATCCATCCAGCCGTCCGGTCGGGAAAATAGAGCGTCGTTTTCACCCATCGCAAAAGTCGACGCAGCGGCGAAACGCGATCGGCGCCCGGTTGCGCATCGGTGCCGTCGAGCGCCCCGCGCACCGAGCGTTCGAAGCGCTCCCCGAGTACTCGCGCCTCGAGGACGTCAGGCGACGCGGGGCGGTCCGGTAACGCGTGGGTCAGCACCGTCACGTCCCATCCGAACCGGGGCAAGTATTTGGCGAGATAACTGGGACGCAATGCGCCGGCCGCCGGCTCCGGTGGAAAGTGATACGCGATAAGGAGAAGACGTTTCACGCTATTTCGCGAGAACGCGAATCGGTCGCGCGGGGACGCCCACCACCGTCTCACCGGCCGGAACGTCTCGCGTGACGACGGATCCCGCGCCGACAATCGCACCCGCTCCGATGGTGACGTTCGGCAAAATGGTCGCACCGCTTCCGATCGAAGCGCCGCGACACACGCGGGTGGCCAAGCACTTCCAGTCGGCTTCGGTTTGCAGCTTGCCCCCAACGGTTGCACGCGGATAGAGATCGTTGGTGAAAACGACGCCGTGGCCGATAAACACCTCGTCCTCGATGGTCACGCCTTCGCAGACGAACGAGTGCGAAGAGATCTTGCAGCGCGCGCCGATCTCGGCATTTTTCTGAATCTCGACGAATGCGCCGACCTTGGTTTCGTCACCGACCGCGCAGCCGTAGAGATTGACCAGATCCGGATGCGGGATCTTCACGCCGGTGCCGAGCCGGACATCCTTGCTGACGGGCATAACGTCAGTTTAAGCCGGTTGCTTAGTCGCCGCAGGGGCCGTTTCGCCTGCGCTAGTTGGGACTTTCCGAGGTCGCTGCGCGACCCGATTCTCTGTCACGATAAGGTGGATGGTTGGTTCGCGACGCCCGAAGGTCGTGCATATGACCTCGGTGCACGATCCCAATGACACGCGCATCGCGCAGAAAGAATGCGCGACGCTAGCAAGCGAGGGCTACGAAGTCGTACTCGTCGCACCCGGGCAGCCGGAGCGGCTCCCCGCCGGCGTCCGCCACGTCGAGATCGACCGTCCGAACAATCGGCTGCGGCGGTTCACGCGCACGATTTACGCAGTATATCGCGCCGCGCGTCAGGAGCGCGCCGACGTCTATCATTTTCACGATCCCGAGCTGATCGGCGTCGGACTAGCGTTGCGCCTTCAAGGCGCTTGCGTTGTCTTTGACGTGCACGAGGACGTACCGCGCGACATCGAGACCAAGCCGTGGGTGCCTCCGCCGCTGCGGCCGATCGCCAGCGCCGTCGCCGCGCTCATTCTCAAAGCGGCCGAGCGCTGCTTTAGTGCGATCGTTCCGGCGACCCCTTCGATCGCGACGGGCTTTCGTCACTCCAACGTCGTCATCGTGCGCAACTATCCGCGCCTCGAGGATCTCGTAAACGACGAGCAGCGGGCGCCGTTTGCGGCTCGGCCCATGAGCGCGCTCTATCTCGGCAGCATCTCCGTCCTGCGTGGCGTGGAGCAGTCCGTGGCCGCAATGGCCGATCCTTGCATTCCGACCGGGGCGCGGCTCATTCTCGCCGGGCCATTTGAAAGCCAAGAACTTCGCGCGCGGATGATGGCGATCGCGGGTTGGAACCGGGTCGACTACTTGGGAACCGTAGCGCGCACAACGATTCCATCCCTTCTGGCCGGCGCACGAATGGGATTGCTGCTCTTTCAGCCGGCCCCCAATCACGATCAGGCGATGCCGACGAAGTTTTTCGAGTACATGGCGGCCGGGTTGCCGGTAATCGCGTCGCGTACGCTGGAAGCGTATCGCGACATCGTAACGGAGCACCGATGCGGCATTCTCGTCGATCCCGCGAACGTCCGCGAGATAGCCGCTGCGATGACGCGGCTCTTTGAGGATCCCGGACAGTCTGCCGAAATGGGCGCCCGCGGGCGCGACGCGGTCTTCGGACGGTATGAATGGGCCAACGAAGCCCGCAACCTGCTCGGACTGTACAAGGGGATGATCGCGTGAAAGTGACCGCAATAGTTCCTACATACAACGAAGAGCGCTCGATCGGCGAGTGCCTGACGGGCTTGTTGCAGCAGCGCGGCGTGGACGACTACGAGATCGTCGTCGTAGATGGGCACAGCCGGGATCGCACGGTCGACGTGGTGCGCAGCTTTCCGGAGTTCGGGACGAAAATCAAGCTGGTCGAAAATCCGAGGCGCTTTCAAGTGTACGCGTGGAATATCGGCTGTCGCGCCGCCCAAGGCGAATACGTCGTGCTCATCAGCGCTCACACGGTGTACGGCCGGCACCATTTTCAGCGTTGTCTGGAAGCCATAGAACGGACCGGTGCCGACGCCGTTGGTCCCGTACAAATGGCGCACGGTGAGGGGTCGCTGGGCAAGGCGATCGCCTGGTGCATGAGTTCGCCGCTCGGCATCGGCAACGCGCGCTTCCGCTTCACGCAGGAAGAGGAAGAAGTCGACTCGGTGTTCAGCATGTTTTTCCGGCGCGATATGTGGGAGAAGCTCGGCGGATTCGACGAGCGCGTCGCGTTCGACGAAGACGCCGAGTTCAGCTATCGGATGCGCGAGGCGGGAGCCAAAATCGTCGTTTCGCCCGCCATCGCGGTGAGGTATGCCGTTCGCGGCTCGCTGCGCGGACTTTCGCGCCAGATGTTCTGTTACGGGTACTGGCGCCGCTTCACGCAGCTGCTCCATCCCAAGGACATTCCATTGCGGGTTCTCGCGCCTCCCGCGCTCGTCGCCGGCCTCGCGCTGTCGGTCTTACTGCTCGCGACGCCGATTCGTTTTCTGGCGCCGGTGCTGCCGCTGATCTACGCCAGCTACGTGCTGGTCGGCGTTGCCGGGGCAGTTCCCAAACTGGGACTTGTTTCCGGCGCGAACGTTTGCGCGGTGCTGCCGTGCATGCACCTTTCCTACGGATTGGGATTCTGGCGAGCGCTAATGTCGCCGGAGCAGAGGATGCTTTTCGGTCACACGGCCTCTCGCAGCGCCCTTTTATAGAGCGCGTCGTAAGAGCGCGCGTTCGCCTGCCATGTGAGGTGTTCGAGCGCGAAGTCGCGCGCGCGCGCACCCATGCGCGCCACGAGAGCCGGATCCGCAAGCAGCGTCCGCAAGTGCCGCTCCAGACCATCGCGGTCACCGGGAGCCAGCAGATAGCCATGGACGCCGCTCGTAACGATTTCGGGAATACCTCCGACCGTGGTCGCGACGACGGGTTTTCCGGCCAGCATTGCCTCGCAGACGGCCAATGGAAGCCCTTCGCGGTAACTGGGAAGGCAGAACACGTCGGCGGCGGCGTGCATCCGCGCGATTCCGGCGCGATCGAGCATTCCACACAGACGCGCGTCGACGCCGCGCGATGCGATCGCCGAGGCGACGTCACGATCCGACGCGTCCAGACCCGCCAACAAGACAACGGGATTGTGATCGTGCAATCGGGCCGTAACGTCGATTAAATCGAACGCGCCCTTGCTTGCCGCGGGGCGGCCCGCGAAAGCGATAACCCGCCGGTTGGTATCGAGGCCGAGCTCGCCGCGCGCGCGTCCCCGATCGAGAGATCCGAACAACGCTTCATCGGCGCCGTTGTAAATGACGTCGACGTCGCGCTCGAAAAGCGCGCGAACGTGGCCGCGAATGAACTCGCTCACAGCGACCACGACGGCCGCTCCAGCGACGCCCTCGGCCGCGGCCCGGCGCAAGCCTGCGCGCCGCCACGGCCAGTCGTAGGCATCGCTGCCGTGCGCCGTGAGCACGGTCGGCAGTCCTTGCCGTATCGCGATTTGGCCGGACGGGATGAGCGCGTGCGCGTGAACGATGTCCGGCCGGAAGCGGCTCACGATCGCGCTCAACGCCGAGTGGACTTGCAGGGGCAGGTATTCCATAGCAACCATTCGCGGCGGAAAAAACGCGCGAATCGTCTCGACGGGAATGCCCTCGATTTCGTAGCGGCCGGGAATCGCCCGATACGCTCGCCACTTGCCGCTCCATGCGGGCGCGTGCGGCACCACCCGAGTCACGAGAATCTCGTGCCCCAAGCGCTGCAACGCCTGCATCTGTGCGAGCACGAAGATTCCCGCGACCGGCTGCCCTGGGGCCGGAAAATCCTTGGTGATGACGAGCACGCGCATGCCGGTACATTGTAGGGAACGCCGAGACGCAGCGACAGGTCCGAACGGCCGTATAGACCGGTACGAAGCGCTAGCGAGCGCCCGGCTAAAAGCAGTCGCCGCCGGCAAAGCGCCGGCGGCGACGAGCGAGGTGACTGCCTGGAGTCGCTCCAGACGTTTAGGGGAAGACGATCCGTGCTTCCATGGCAGGGAGCGTCGTTGGCGGCGGCCCGCCGGTGGTGTAGACCGACCCTCCGTCGAGTACGCCGTTTCCACTAAGCGTAAGCGTGTGATGATACGTCGTGTACGGGAACGAGTGCGCAACGGTATCCGAGTTGACGACGACGGCGCACGCGCCGACGTACGATCCTCGCAGGTAGCATTTCGCATATTGCCGAGCGTACGTGCCGGACGATAGTTTGAGACTCGAAAGGCTCGACGGTGAGATCGTCGGATTCATCGGAACGAGCTCGGTTTCGGGCATCACGCGCAGGCCCGACGGCGTGGCGAACTCCTCCCAAAGAACGCTGTGCGCCGGGTTATACGTGAGCAAGAACGATGCGAGCGCGTAGATCCGAGCGTCGTACGAGGAGCTCGCGGTATTGCTGTTGCGAAGCATGCATTCGAAGATCTTGCCGTAGTTGCTTATGTAGAGCTCGGTGCTCTCCGTTGCTTGCCAAACCCAAGTGTGCATCTTCGGTGTGGCGTTGTCGCTGTAGCAGTGCTCGAGATTGCCTCCAATGGTGTTTGCAGAGCTGAGTAATCCCACGGAAAGCGACATGCCTTCGTTGTGGAATGCCGAGAGGCCGTTAAAGATCACCGGTACGCGGGACACTTGATTGAGCGAACGTCCATACGTCAGCCAGGTGGAGTCGTTGTAGCCGCACGGGTCTCCCGTCAGACCCCCAAGAGGTCCGGCATTGTCTTCGAAGACGGCGTCGTAGTGTGCCGTCCCGGCAACGCCGGCCGTGTACGTGCTGAAGAGCGACTGCATCGTCGAGGAGCCGATGTTCATAATGTACATCTGATGCCCGTCGTACGAATAGGTGAGCCGCGATCCGCTGCAGTTATGTGCGAATGCCGCTTCGGTGCCGGTGAACATTGGAGCGCCGCTTGTCGTGACGTTAGGATCGGCGTAATACTCGGTCTTTATGCCGGCGTCATGGATCGCGTTTGCGTAGGTGGGACCCGCCTGCGCCCACGTGAGGTATGGAGCGGCCGAAGTCCACGAGACCGACGTCGTGCCGTACGGCCTACCGAGGTAGTCTGCCGTCAAAATATGTTTTTGAACGGTCGTGGTACTGCTGCCGCTACCGATAGTGATCGTGGTTGCCGATAGGGCGGTGCAAGAACCTTGACCGTAGACTTTGGCGTTTTCGCCGGCGGCAAGCTTTCCGCCGCTGATCGTCGTGTTCGAATGGGTGTAGATGTGGAGTTTGTAACACTGCGACGATCCGGTGTCGAGTACGAAGCCTCCCGTGAACAATCCGGTGATGTCGCCGGTGAGCGTCAGGTACGTGGAGCTGGTGTTGGGGTGCATGGTACCGCGCGCTGGCGTAGCAGTTTGATTGAGAATCGGCTGCTGGGCGTTAGGGTACTGCGGCGTCGCAGGGTTGAGCGGAGAACCGCCTCCGCTACATGAGGCGAGGCCGACGGCAAGCACGGCCGTCAGCGTGCATTTTGTTAAGCGCATTTTACAGTCTTCGGCCCCGCCGTGAGGGCACTAAAGCTGCTTGGAGTGCGCGCATTTCGGCGCTCGCTCAGTTACGAAAAGCGCCTAGATTTTGGCGAATTTACGAGCGTTCGCTTGCCAATTGAGGAGGCGGGGAAGCGCCGTTGCGGCGGACCGTTAAGCGTTGCTTTACGTAATCGGTAAGTCCGGGATAAGAATAGTAGCCGGTCTTTGCACCCTGCCGATCGATCGGTCGAGCCGTGCCTGCTTCGAGTTCTTTGATGAGGCGCTGCACGTCGGGTAAGCTCGCGAGGATGGCCTTGTGTTCGATGAGGTGATGGTTGTCGCGTCTAACGTCGACGTTGGCGATGCGGCCCTGGGCAAAAATCTCGCCCTCGTCGATTCGATCATTTAAACGGAAGAGCGTGTAGCCGAAGTTCCCGTAATCGCCGTTGTACAGCGTCCAGAACGGCGGATACAAGCCTTTATATTCGGGCATGACGCCGACGTGCCACAAGAAAACTCCCTGGCTTGCTTTCTCGCGGAGCGACTTACCGAAGTACTCGTGGATGCAGTGGGAAAAGATGACGTCGGGCTTGAGCAAGTCGAGATAGTGCAGCACGCGCGGATCGTTGACGCTGGCGGTGCTCAAGAAGGGCCCCCAACTGTGAAACCCGACCTGGCGCCAATACTCGTCGATGAGCGCGTTGGCGTCCCGGCTGTTATGCGACCGCCCTGCAGTTGCATGATAAAGCAAGTGGAAGGCCGCTTCGTCGACTGCGCGCAACAAGCCGCGCCGGCGCACTCGCTTGGCAAAGAAATCGCGCCGCCCGCGTTTGGATCCTTTCCACTGGGTGGTCGTCGGGATCCAGACGCATCCCTGAAGGTCTGTGCGTTGAGCCAGCCAGTGGGCTACAAGCCGGTTGAGGCGGTTTTCGTAACCGACGAAGACAGTCCGAAGCATATCCACACGGTAACCGCCGGACGCACACCTGGGGAACTCCCGCATGCCACCGTTGCGGTAGGGCACTAGGCCCACGCCTTCAGGAAAGCTGGGCCATGCGGGCCGCTCGCCTGCCGGCGGTAAGATGATGAGAATGAAGACACCCCTGTCGGTGCGTCCGCGACCGGTGCGCTTGCTGCGCAGTTTCTTTCCCACGGACTGGGCGATGAAGCGCCGCTATCGCATGCCTTCGGCCGATCCCGGGCAGCCGTACTACATCTATTATCCAAGCGGATTGGAACTCGATCGTCCGTGGCCGGAGGTTTCCTTTGGCGCCGACGGCGTCGTGACCACCGCTCAGGGACGAAACCCCGTCACGGTCGCGCAGTACGCATTGTATTCGCACGAGCGTTCGTTGAGAAGCGTTCCCGGCAGCGAGCAAGCGTTCGTTTCGCAGATTCGGTACCTTCGCGACGTTCAACGCGAAGACGGTGCGTACACGTACGCCTCCGCCGCTCCCGAGTACCTCGCGCCGCCCGGATATCTCTCGGCTATGGCCCAGGGCGTCGCCGCGTCGGCACTCGTTCGCGGCTACACCGCAACGGGCGATAGCGCGTATCGCGATGCCGCGATCAACGCGCTCAAGCCCTTGAAACTCGACGTCGCCGGCGGCGGCGCCGCCTTCCTTCGCGAGGGAAGCGTTTTTTTCGAGGAGGTCGCGAGCGCGCAGCCCTGTCATATTCTCAACGGGCATCTGTTCGCGGCGTTCGGCTTGTGGGACATTCTACGCCTCGGAGCCGGTGACGCCGAGCTGCACGCGCTTCACGAACGCTCGATCGAAACGCTGCTTCAATGGCTACCGCTCTACGACGCGTCGGGCTGGTCGTACTACCAGCTGGCCGTGCGCGACGCCAACACGCGTCACCTCGCGCATATGTCGTACCATCAGTTACATATCGCTCAGCTGCGCGTCTATGCCGCGATGACCGGTCGGGACGCGTTTGCGGCGACCGCGAACCGCTGGGAAGCGGCGCTGCGCGACGTGCGTGCGCGGGCGCGCGTGTGGCTGGACAGCGCTGCTTGGCTCGTCGAGACGACTCGCGCGCACTCCGGACTATCTCGGCGAGGACCCTGGCGGCCGATACCAGTCGTGACCTCGCAGACGGCTATCGAAAGGCGATAACTGCGGCGCGTGGCCCGAGAGCGTTTGGGGGCGGCGGCCCGTTCGCCGCGATCGTGCCGCCGTCGAGGACACCGCCTCCGGCCAAGACCAGCGTGTGACGGTAGTCGCGAAATGGGAACGGCCGCGCCGCATCGGTCGGATTCACCACCGCAACGCACGCTCCAACGTAGGTTCCGGCAATGTAACAGCGCGCGTATTGCCGCGCGTACGTCCCGCCCGGCGTTTGCAGGCCGGAAATATCGGAAGGAGCGCGCACGACGGGCGCAAGCGCGACCAGCTGCGATTCAGGCTCGACGCGAAAATGCGATGGTGTTTGGAACTCCTCCCAAATGATGCTCGTCGCGGGATCGTAGCTCAGCAGAAACGATGCATAAAGGTAGGTTCGTGCATCGATCGCGGACTCGGCCGTGGTTTGGTCTCGAGCCATGCACGTAAAGAGCTTTCCCGTGGCGGTGACTTGCAGCTCGCTATTCTCGGTCGCCTGCCAAATGGTCCCGGTGGTTTTGGGGTGAGCCGCATCGTTTGAGTAGCAATGCTCGAAGTTGAAGCCGAGTGTCTTGTCGCTGGAAGCCAATCGGATTATGGGCGATGCTTTCGGCCGGTATGCAGCGTCGAGCCCACTGATAATGAGGGGAACGGGAGAGTGCTGATTGAGGGCCTCGAGCGACGCAATCCAGGCTGCATCGTCGTACCGGCACGGCAGCGAGCGAAAATGGAGATACTCCGACGGCAGATCGTCGTCGTCCTCGAAAACGGCGTCGAAGTGCGCGACGCTCGTTATTCGCCTCAGCCAGCGTTCGAAGACGGCCTGCATGCTGGGCTGGTCCAAGGCCATGACGTATTCCGTTACCGCGTCATAGGGAATCGCTATTCGGTTGTTGAGGCAATCGTGCGCAAACGTCGACTCGTCCGGCGTGTAGAGTTGATCGCCGCGATTCGCAACCGTCAACGAGGGATCGATATAGGACTGTGTTTTTATGCCGGCGGCAGCGACGGCGTTGGCGATGCGCACCGAAACTTGCGCCCACGTGAGGTGCGGCGCTGCTTGCGCGGGCGACACCGACGTCGAGCCGTACGGGGCTCCAAAGTAATCGCCGGTCATGACGTGGCGTTGCGAGATGCTCGCAACGATCGCAAGGATAAAAGCGAGGTGGGCCATGCATGGCTGTTACCCGCATGGCCCGAGAAGAAACGCGCCGCGCTACGGGAAGACGATCGCCGCCTCGCTTGCCGGCAACGACACCGGCGGCGGCCCCCCCGTCATCGACACGGTCCCTCCGTCGAGGATGCCGCCGCCGCTGAGCACCAGCGTATGGGTGTATTGCGGGTACGGGAACGGGTGGCTCGAGGCGACGTCGGGATTCACGACCACCGCACACGGGCCTACGAACTTACCCGCATAGAAACACTGACCGTATTCGCGCCCGTAAGTGCCGCCCGTTTGCTGCAGCGATGCGACGCTGGCCGGCGCGGCCACCTTCGGTTCTAGTAAGACCAGCTGCGACTCGGGTTCCACGTGCAAGCCGGACGGCGTCGCGAACTCTTCCCACAGGATGCTCGTGGCCGGATTGTACGTCAGCAGAAACGATGCCAGCGCGTAGGTTCTGGCGTCGGTCGAGGACGACGCGGCGGTTGCGTTACGGAGCATGCACTCAAAGAGCTTATTCCGAGCGGCGACGTCGATCTCGGTGTTCTCCGTCGCTTGCCAGAGCCAGCCGCCCATCTTCGGCGTCGCGGTATCGGAGTAGCAGTGCTCGAAGTTGCCGCCCATGGTGTTGCTCGACGAAAGCAATCCCAACGACAGCGAAACGTCGTGGCCGTTGAGGTTCGAGAGACCGTTGAAGATGACGGGAGCCGGCGATACTTGATTGAGCGCTAGCCCGTACTGCAGCCATTGGGCATCGCTGTAGTTACAGGGAAGGACGTTCTGCCCCACGAGGGGTCCCGCGTTATCTTCAAACACTGCGTCAAAGTGTCCCAACGCTTGCGTGTGCGCGACCGAGTTCGCAAAAAGCGTCTGCATTGACGCAGAACCGACGTTCATTTGATACATCGTCACATTGTCGTAGGGATACGAGATTCGGTTGCCGCTGCAGTCGTGGGCGAAGGTCGATTCGTCGGACGTGAAGAGATTGTCGCCCGCATTCGACGTCGTATTCGGATCGGAATACGCCTGCGTCTTGATGCCTGCGGCCGAAATGGCCGTAGCGTTCTGGGAGTTCACCTGAGCCCAGTTGAGATACGGTGCCGCTGCCGACCACGCTACCGCCGTGGTGCCATAGGGTGCTCCGAGGTAGTCTCCGGTCAAGACGTGCTTCTGCGCGATGGGCGCGGGTGTTGGCGTTGCAGCCGTTACCGGCGCGCTCACGACGACTTGCTGCGCGACCACCGCTGCGCCGGCGTCGCCCATTCCGGTGACCTTAACCACCGAACCGGCCGTGAGTTGGGCCCCCGCAACCACGGTCAAACCGTTCATGACGATCGGAACCGCCGGATAGCTCGAGCCGGCATTAAGTGTGAACCCATAGGGCGTAGCGGCAACGACCGCGCCGGAAACCGTGACGCTTGAGGGAGCGCTCGTATAGAGCGTCACGTAGCTGCCCGTAAAGCCGGTGTTCGGTCCGGTTCCGGTTGCTTGCACGTACAGGCCGACCGACGGGGCGCCGGTCGTATAGGACGTCGACGAACTCGTGTAGACGTGCATGTAGCCGGCGCTGCCCGTGGGATTGAGTAGGAAACCGCCGGTGAAAAGGCTAGCGATCGTGCTGACGTGCGTAACCTTGCTCGTCTGTAATGGAATCGGCGATCCGCTTGGCGCCGGCGTGGGCGGCGCTATCGTCGGCGACGACGTCGGTGAAGGAGCGGGTGTAGAGGGAACGGGTGTCGAGTTGGTCGGGATCGTCATCGAGATTGTGACGGCGGCAGCCGTTAGCGACGTCCTGCAGGTTCCGCTCGCCGGCGTTATTTCCGCGTAACGCTTGACGGCCGGCGCCGGCCCGCTCATCGTCGTGGATGCGTTCGTATAGATGTGCAGTTTCGACGTATCCGTTCCGCAGCCCGACACGATTTGAATCGTGAAGCCGCCCGTAATGAGCGCCACGATCTGTCCGTCGAGCGTCGAACCGGCGGTCGCATTCTGCTTGGCGACGTGTCGCATTGGAGCGCTTGCCGTTATGCTCCCAGACGGAACGAACGCAGAGCCGTTCTGGTGTCCACTACACGCAGCGAGTAGTGAAATGCCCAGTAGGCAAGCGCAGCAGTACGAAAAGTTAAGACTCTTCTTACACAATCTCATGTAAGGATTAATCGGAGGTCGCGCAGTGTAAATTTATGACCCGCGAAAAAGTAACGCAACGCCGATTTGTTAACGCTCGAGCGGTAGGCGAGTAAGCGTTAGGACAGGGCCTAGGCGGGTCGAGATAGTCCTAATTTTGGAATAGGACTATCGTCGGTTGCCTACCGGTCTTTTTGCCGCCGGATGCTATAAAGTCCCAATTTTTTGGGGATTGAGTGGTTACTAGGTCGTCCCGCACACCTCGTAACACCTGACACTCAAACCCACCCCAGGAAAGGGCCGTTCGTGATAGCACCCGTCACCAACGTAATCCGGCTGTACGTTATCGAAGGCCAGGTGCTTTTTGGGAAAGCACTTTGTCAAGTTTTTTCACTGGAACCGGACGTCCAAATCGTGGGCGACTCCGACTGCGTCTCAGCCCCCGCGCTGACCAAAGCGCGTCCGGACCTCATTCTGCTCGATCTCGACGGCAGCGCCGTCGAGCTAACCGAGGCGCTGACACTGTGTCGCGAATCCGTACCGCAGGCGCGCGTATGCGTGCTTTCGATGCGCCCGCAGCCCGAGATCATGCAGCGCTGCCTTGCCGCTGGAGCGGAAGGGTACATCATCAAGGACATCACGCCCGCCGAACTCATGCGAGCCGTGAAAATGGTTGCGGCAGGCGAAACCTACGTCGATCCGCGCGTTGCCGGCGGATTGCTGCGTCGACGCAGCATGTCCAACGGCCGTCCGGATCTCGACGAACTGTCGGTTCGGGAAACCGAAGTGATTCGTTTGATCGCCGAGGGGCTCTCCAACAAAGAAATCAGCGCGAGATTGAACCTGTCGGAGAAGACGGTTAAGAATCACATCAGCCGGATCTTCTCGAAACTGAACATCTACGCGCGCGCTCAGGCAGCGGTGCACGCGATCAAGATGGGACTGGTTTAAGTTCTCGGCTGTAAACGGCGTGTACGGCGTCTACGACGTCGTCCACGTCGCGATCGGTCATCGTAGGATACAAGGGCAACGAAACGAGGCGGGCTCCCAATACTTCAGTATTGGGCAGTTCGCGTCGCGGCAGGTCGCGGTAGGCCGTGAAGAGGTGCGTCGGAATGTAATGCACGCTCGTTCCGATATTTTGCTCCCGCATCGCGTCGATGAACGTATCGCGCTCGATACCCGCTTCCGGGTCGAGGGTAACGGCGAACATGCACCAGCTGTGGCGGTCGGAACGGTCGTCACACGCGCGTTGGAATCCTAGGCCGGCAAGACCGGACAGTCGTTCCATATAGCGGCGAGCGATCGCGTCGCGGCGCGCCTGCATTTCCGGCAGGCGCTCGAGTTGGACGAGTCCGATGCTCGAAGCGAGGTCGCTGATGTTGTACTTGTAGCCGGGCTCGAGGATGTCGTAGCGCCAAGACCCGCGGTCGGTGTAGCGCTTCCACGCATCCCGGCTCATGCCGTGCAGGGATAGCCGGCGCACGCGATCGGCCAACGCCTCGTCGTGGGTGACGAGCATGCCGCCTTCGCCGGTAGCGAGGTTCTTGGTCGCATAAAAACTATAAATCGCCGCGTCGCTCAATACGCCGGACCACTTGCCGCGATCGAGCATGCCGGCGGCGTGCGCTGCGTCTTCGATGATCGCGATTCCGCGCTCGCGCGCGTAAGCGACGATCTCCGATACGTTCTGTGGCCGTCCGCCGTAGGGCATCGCGACGATAACCTTCGTGCGCCGCGTGACGACGGCCGCGATCGTGCGAACGCTTGCCGAAAACGTATCGGCTTCGACGTCGCAAAAGACCGGAATAGCGCCAAGCTCCAGTGTGCATTGCGCCCCCGCAGCGAAGGTGAGCGAGGGCATGACGACCTCGTCGCCCGGACCGACGCCGAGCGCCGCGAGAACGACGTGAATCCCCGCCGTGCAACTATTGAGCGCGACGGCGTAAGGGACGCCGCTCGCCTGCGCAAAAGCCCGCTCGAACGCCGCCGTCTGGGGCCCGGTCGTAAGCCAGCCGTTGCGCATCGAACTCGCAACCGCCTCGATCTCGGCGTCGCCGACGTCGGGCCGGCAGTAAGGCAAGAAGGCGTCACGCATGGGACAAACCTCGGATTCGATTACGGTGGACGTTACGCAAGATGGCGATAAACATGAACGCGAGCCAGACGTATTTGAACGACATAACGTCCAAGAAGAGCGCGGCGATGAAGATTCCGACGACGGCCGCTTCCCCGGCGACGCGCAACGGATACTCGGGCTCACTCGGCGTGATGTCGCGCAAGATGAAGAACTGCGCGGCCCAGCCCGCGAGCAGAAGAGCCAGACCGATAACGCCGAGCTCGACGGACGTTCCGATGAGGAGATCGTGCGAAGCCCGATGCCAGTTCGCGGCTCCCCACAGTTGGTGCGACGTCTGCAGAAACGCGTGATCGTACGCATTGGGGAAGTTGCCATAGCCGGCACCGAAGAGCCAATGGGATTTTAGTGCCTGCAATCCCACTCGCCAGATCGACGTACGGCCGTTTCCGCCCGTCGACACCGCGGTGCTGAAGCGATTCCACAGGTCGGTGTTAGCGCTGAATAGTGCCGCCATGATGGTGGTCGCTACCCCCATGGCAATCAGCCGCACTTTCGCGCGATCGCGTATGAGGAAGTAGACGAGCATGCATAAGATGGCCACGACCGCTCCCCGCGACCCGCTCAGTGCGACGCCGACGAAGAGGAGTGCGAGAGCTGCGATGCTGGCGATGGCGACGAGGCCCTTGCGCGTATGCAGCAGTGACGACAAGCACAGTGCGATCGGAAGAAGCATCGCCGCGGCAAAGTGATTCGGGTCGATCGCGCCGGTGTCGCTCGTGATGCGCAGTCGGCTGCCGTAATAGATGTTGACGCCGTTGTGGAAGAGATACGCTCCATAGATCGCAGCCGCCACGCTGCCGATGATGATGGCCAGCGTTACGCAGCGTAAAGCATTTTGATCGGCGGGAAAGATGCTGATAGCTAAGTACAGGAGGACGAGAAGCGTCGACGTGAGCAGCCCGGTGAACACGAGGGTCTGATCGTACGCCCAAAAGGCGGTGATGGCCGCCCACACGTACAGTGCGCCCCAAATCAGCAACGTGGGCGACGGTCGAACCGCTTTCTTCGTGCGCAGCAAATAGAAGATGAGCGCCGCGCCGGCCGCTCCGCCCAGAACCTTCGTGAGCGTACCAAAAGCGTTGATGCTTAGCAGATTATCGAACGGGACGAGGCCTACGTAAACTCCGAACGGGAATATGAGCGGGGCGACGACGATCAAATAAAAGATGATCGGTCCGCCGATCGCCATTAGAGCCAAAACGAACCCGGTTTTCGTTCCGGCCAATGCGCTCACTGCGAGCGCGGCGACCGCTCCGCCGAGTGCAACGGCAAGGCCGCCGGCAATCGGTCCTAAGCTTCGGCGCGCGACGTTTACGTGCATCACAACCGATCCTTACCCATTAACCCCTGCGGTGCGTCGCAACAAACGCGTGCAGTCTCGGAAAAGACCGAAAGCGATCTCTACGTACGATCGAAGGTCGACGGCCGTCGGAACGAGCATCGATCGAAGCCCAATTCCGGTCGCTCGCCGAAAATACCAGAGACTCAAGATCTGCGTGATCACGTACGCGCCGCTCGACGCGCTCGCCGCTCCCACGATTCCGAAATGCGGTATCAAAATAACGGTTCCGGCGATGCATATAACCGCCGAAATGCCGGCCACGACGAGTGGAATCTCGGGCTTGGCGAGTTTGAGCGTATAGTAGCTCGAAATCGGTCCGGCGGCCGCCAAGGCTATGACGCCGATGAGCATCACGCGCAAGGACGGTACGAGCGGCAGAAACGGTGCGCCGTAGAATAGCTTAATGACGATTGGAGCGATGGCAAAAACTACCATGCATATGACGACGGAAACGAGTAAGCTATGGCGCACGCAGCGCGCCGTCAAGTTCGCGGCCGCGCGTTTATCGAGGCCGCCGATGTGCGGTGACGCTACGATTGACGCAACTTGAGCGGGAAAGAGCAACGCTTGCGGGGCCGACGTGGCGACGCTGTACAGTCCGAGGTCGGCTACCGGCAGCATGATCGCAACGATGTAGAGGTCGGCGCGATAGTTCAAGAGCGACACCAAAGCCGTCGCACCCCCCTTAACCGAAAATCGCGTGAAGTCGGAAAGGCGAATCGGCGACCCGTTTTCCAACGTTCTGGAGTGAACGAGCATAGCGATCCACGCGACGGCCCCGACGATCGTCGTCGAAGCCACCCAAGCGACGATCGCGATCGCGGGACTGTGCGAGATGGCCAGAAAGCCGGCGACGGTGAATGCGAGCGTCGCTAGTACCGTCGACACCGAGATCGTGCTGACGTACCGGACCTTTTTGATTCCGGTTACGTATCCGCGCACGGCAAAGATGGCTGCCGCGGCCGGCAGCGACGCGATCGCCGCCGGTGCCGCCCAGAGGGCATTACCGAGCCACGCGATGATTGCGACCGCCACGGCGCTGATCGCGACGAAACATAGCGTGAGGACGGTCAAAGGTGCCACGATTCGGCGTCCGGCCTTCTCGTTGAGAAGGTAGTACGACGCGGCCGAAGAGAGGCCGGAAAACAACGAGGCTACGAGGCCGGCTTGCACGACCGGCATCGCATAAACGCCCTTTCCCGCCGGCCCGAGAACGCGCGCCGTCAGAACGCCCACGGCGAGCGACCCGACAATGGTCAGCGATTGGATGACGAACGTGAAAAGACCGTCGTGAACGAGGTCTCTTGCCCTAAACTGCACGATGCAACAAAAACTCCGCGGCGGTCTTGATAATGACGATCGCGTCTAACGCCGGCGATGCGTGCTCGATATAGAAGAGATCGTACGGAAGGATCTTGGGCATGTCGTCGGGCTGGAGATTGCGCTTGGCGTAAACCTGTGCCCAGCCGGTCAATCCCGGCGTGACGATGTGGCGGCTATCGTAGTGTGGAACGGTTCGCCGGAAATCTCGGGCGAATGCGGGCATCTCCGGACGCGGGCCGACCAGCGACATATCGCCGACCAAGACGTTAAAGAGCTGCGGAAGTTCGTCGAGACTCGTTCTGCGCAAAATCGCACCAATGTTCGTAATGCGGCGGTCGCCCGGCCGCGCCCACTGCTGACCTGCGTCTTGCCACATCGTTCGGAACTTGTACATGACGAAGGTAGCGCCGTTGCGGCCGACGCGCTCCTGCCGGAATAGGATCGGGAACCCCGACTCGATCCCGATGCAGACCGCGATCAACAGCATCAGGGGCGAGGCAACGACGAGACCGGCCGCCGCGAGCGTGACGTCGAAACCGCGCTTCCACGCCTTATACGGCCCGTGCCCGACTCGCCATTGCGCTTCCGGCGAGACGTAGGCCGCTTGCGCTTCGGCGACGTCCTCGGAACCGTGACGCGCGAGGTGCAGCGTCGCGTGAACGACCGACAAGAAGATCGCGGCGAGGACGATCACGCCGACCGCCGTCAGCGCGGAAAGTCCGGCGACGTATTGAAAGAGGAACCATAGCGGCACGAACGCCACCAATGCGGCGACGGCGATCTGATACGCCTCGTCGTACCAGCGCACCGCGTACGAGAACTGATAGGTTCGGCACAGGGCGAGCGCACCGCACACGACGATGCAGGCCGCCGGCCCGATACTCGACGGAAGGCCTGCTGCGTAACAGGCCGCCAGCACGGCCATTACATCGACGAAGAGGAATGCGACCGACCAAACCGGGCGCAGATGCTCGGGAACGCGACGTGTGGCGCTGATCCTTCCTTTTGAGATCTCTTCGCGAATCGTAGCGTGGACCATCATATGCTTCCTCCTCGTTGCGGTTGCGGCGGCTGACTGCGATCCAGTCGCAGCGACGTTCGCAGTCGCGTGTACGCGTTGAAACGAAGGCTCTGGTAATGCAGCTGCGAGTACGGCACGGTTCGAGCTCCGAGTCCGCGCTTGAAGCGCTCGACTCCCGGTAGACCTTCGCTCGCGCCGAGGTTGTACCAATGCAGGTTGCGCTCCGCCGCCGCTTCGATGAGGGTCACGTTGAGCGCATTGCTCGGGCGCAAATGCGCGAACGTCTGACGCATGGCGGCGCTCCAGAAGAACAACTCAGCAGAACCGAACACGATCACCCCGCCGGCAATGGGGTGGTTGTCGCACTGGGCAAACCAGATTTCGACGTCGTCACCGCCGTAGGCGACGAGACCCTCGAGCAACTCTTGAGGGAACGGCGGCTTTGCCAGCCCCCAGCGTTCGGCGGCCTCGCGCAGCATGCTGTAGTACGTCGTAACTCCCAATGCCGAGCGCAGCGGGGCGCAGTTAACGCCGCGCCTCGCGGCCTGGCCCGCCATGCGCCGGCTGACGCCGGCGACGCCGCTGAGTGCTTCTTCGGCGCCGTTCGAAACGTCGATCACCGCGGTCTCGTGCGTCGTACGGCGCGTGGTGAAACCGCACGGCGTCGGTCCGAGCGGCCAGGGGATGAGCGTTAGCGCGTCACACGTGCGTGCAATCGCGGCGACCGCCGCGTCGAATTCGCGAACCGAGGCGAGCGTTCCATCGTCGCGCAGTCCGCACGTGTACGTACCGAGCGGCATTCCCACGAGCTCGCGCCAGCCTAAGCGACCGCCGGACGTCTGCATCAACGGCACGAGTATGCGAACGTCTCCGACGTCGACGCGTACCGGATGCGGGCGAAGATGCGGGTACGCATACGCCAGAGCCGACGCCCACGCGGGGCGCGCGAAAAACGTCGGCGCGGGGTGTCGCGCATCGAATTCGGCCCATTCCGTTAAAGCGATCGGCTCGATCATCGCACGCTTTCCCACGCTGCCAGAATCTTATCGACAGCCAGTTCCGACGAGTACCGCTCGCGAATCATCTCCGCCGCCTCACGCTGAGGCTCGAGCGTTCCGCCTTGATGGCGATCGAGCAGCACTTGCAGCGAATCGACCAAGTCGCGCCGCGAACGGATCTGCATTGCATGAGGAAACGGCTTCGACCACATCACGTAACGCCCGAACGACAGTGCCTCCAGAACCATGAGCGACAGCCCGTCGCGGGGCGTCAAGCGGATCAAAACGGTCACCTCTTCAAAGATCGCGCGCAGATCGTCGCGCCAGCCCAAGTTATGCACCTCTACGTCGTGCGGGACGTCCAGCCGGGCGCCCCCGACTACGAATACGCGGATGTCCGATGAGGCAAAATGCCGCAGCATCCGTTCGTATTCACGCTTGCCGTAAAACTCAGGACGAGTTTTCGGTAAATAGAGCAAAATCGTAAAGCGCTCCGGCAGGGGTTTTATCGAGCCGGAGTAGTGACGCAGAGGAAGCGGCACGATCTCGGACGATAGGCCCAGATCCCGGAGTTCGTCGGCGGTCCAGGTGACCTCGGTGAGATGTTTGATGGCGGCGTTCCTGAGCTGCTTGTGCAGCGTTTTGGTGTTGCGGAAGTATTCGATGTCCGAACCTACCCAATGAATGACGCGCGGTTTGCGCAGAAGCCGTGCGAACAAGTACACCCACCGGTCGGTCACCGGACTGCCGATCGAGTACCAGACGTCGGATCGAAACAGCGTAAGGAGGGAAGCGAACACCTCGAGCCGCGAGTTCGTGCTGAGAATGGAGGGCTTCCAGTCGCTGCGCAGTCGCTCCACGTGCTTGGCGACCTCGGCCGAAAACAGTCCCAATCCGGAGATCGCCACCTTGCGCTTGCGCTGGCCGTTGCGGTAAGCGGGGCGTCCGTCGACGAGTGCGTCGAGATGCGCTTCGAAGTTTCTCGCGATATCCTGGGGCGCGAAGTTGGCGCGTACGAAGTCGATCCCGGCTTGATTGGTCTCGAGCGTACCGTTGCGGTGCGCCTCGTAGAGCTCCGATAATGCGGTGTAGGCCTGATCGGCGTCGTGCGCGACGCGAACGCCCGGATACTCGTGCGTCCAGACGACGTGCCTTCCGCGCGCGAGGGCCTCGAGTACCAGCACGGACGCACCGTCGTGATTGGTCAGGCGTAACAACGCGCTTGAAGCGTCGATACGGCATGGAACGTCGTCGACGTGTCCGGCGAAGCTGACGTTGTCGGGCGCACTGCGGTCGATCCCACCGGGGCCGAGCACGGTGAACTGGACGTCGGGCATGCGCCGAGCAAGATCGTAGACGGGCTTTTCACCGTAGAACTCGCGACGGGGCTCGGGCAGATATGTGAGCACGCGAAAGACTTCGGGAAGCGGCGCGACGTCCTCGGCGGCTTCGACGGCGCCGACCGCGAGCGTTTGCGCGTCGATGCCGATCTCGCCCAACTCTTGGACGAGCCATGGCGCGACCGCGACGTTGTCGTAACCGTGGCGTTTGGTGATGGCAAGGTCGAACGGGTTTTGCGCGGCGATGGTGACGTCGCTTCCCGCCCACACGACGACGATCGGAATGCCGAACGCGTGCGCGGCCTCGGCTAACGCGACGCTGGGTCCCGGACCGCCGAACGAGATGAGCACGTCGGATTTGCGCAACGCCCACAGCGCCGCAAGAACGCCGCGCCGCGTGCTCGGAAACGCGCGAATCTGCCAATGCGTCGAATGCTCGTTGAGCACCCGCGCCAAGTATTTGGCGTGGTAATCGAATCCGACGACGATCGCGCGCCGGGTCGGGGTCATTGATGCCGCCTCGTCAATGCGACGAGCTCGTTCTCATCTAAGGGGCCGACGTGAATCGTTTTCACGACGTTATCGGAGCCGACCAGAATCGTCGTTGGAATGACTCGAGCGTCGAGCGACAGAGGGCTCCATCGATTGGGATCGACGTAGGTGGGATACGCAACGCCGAACGATTGCACGAAGCGAGCCACGCTTTGCGCCGGCTCGGCCTGATCGACCCCGACGATGTCGATGCCCTCGCGGCGTAACCGCGGCGCGACCGATGTAAGGAAGGGAGTTTCGTCTTGGCACGGCACGCACCACGTCGCGAAGATATTGATCAGCAAGCGGCGGCCCGGCTGCACGCGAATAGCTTGGATCGAGCCGTCGAGTGTCGTCAGGTGCAGCGTGCCGAGCGGCTGGCCGGCGGCGATCGCTCGCGGAGGCGAGAGAACGCCTAATCGGTATGCGACGCGCCTCGCCGCCGAGCGCAGCCCTGGTGACGCGATCACGGCAACGAGAACCAACAAGGCGGCGACAAGCGCGCCGCCACGTGCACGACTCGCGTTCATACTGCGGTTGTACCAGACAAGCGCCAGAGGGTGCGTGGCCCAACCTTCCCGGCAGAGTCAGGACTCCTGCACTAAGGTCTACCGGCCGCCGGACGTTCGCGGTCGGTCGCCATCCGCTTTAGGATGGTAGCATGCGCACGCGCAACATTATTCCCGTCATCGCCGTCGCCGTGCTGGCGGCGGTCTGCGCCTCCTCCGGAGCAGGCGCTCAAACATATCCGAGCGAGAGTCCCTCGCCCGGTGCCTCGGTCACCCCCTCGCCCTTACCGGGCGCGGTGGCCCCGGTGCACGCTTCGAACACTGCGATCAGCAGTCGCCGGACGATCATTCATCCCGGCGACCAGCTGAGCGTTCAGGTGTTCGGCGATCAGAGTCTGACGCAGAGTACGATGGTACTCTCCGACGGCACCGTGGATTATCCGCTTATCGGAAAGGTGAAGCTCGGCGGAAAGACGCCGAACCAAGCGGCGGACGTCCTCGCTTCGCACTTTCACGAGTTCGTGCGTCATCCGGTCGTGACCGTTTCGATCACGCAGCTCGCGCAACCGGACGTGCTCGTCTTGGGCGACGTCAAGACTCCCGGTAAGTACAATCTTCCGTCGGACGGACGACTGACCGACGCGATAGCGGCGGCGGGCGGTCTCGCCAACACCAACGGCGCGTTCCCCGACGCGCGCGTTGCCGACGCCGACGGGCGGGTTACGAACGTCTCGCTGCAAGGCCTGTTGCAGAACGGTCAAACCTCGCTCGATATGACCCTTGAGGAAGGCGACGTCGTTTATGTCCCCGGCCCCATTCAAATGAACGTCGATGTGAGCGGAGCGGTCGATCGTCCCGGCGAGATTCAAGTCAACGAAGGCGATCATCTCTCTGCGGCAATCGCAAAAGCCGGCGACAGTACGAACGCGCATTCCGATCTCAATCACATCCGCTTGATTCACACCGAACCCGACGGCAAACAGACCACGCGCGAGATCAACTTGTACGACGCGCTAAAAAACGGCGACATCTCGGCCGATCCGAAGCTGCAAAAGGGCGATCAAGTCTACGTTCCCGAGGCATACCAGCACCGCACCGACTTCGGCACGGGGCTGCTCTACCTGCTCACCCGGATCATTCCATAAGGAAAGCGAGAGAACAGTTTCGTGATTCAGATTCCAACCGCGGGCGGCGGCATGACGCCCTACGCGGCCACGACTCAACCGGAACAGCAAAGCGACTTGGGCGGAATGGGCAGAGTATTTTTGCGCCGCATTCGTCCGATGCTGGCGATCTTTGCCGGCTTCGTCGCACTCGTCCTCATCTTGACGCTCGTGCTCCCCAAGACGTATACGACGACCGTGAAGCTCATCGCCGGGAATCCGGGGACGACGGGTTTTGCGGGGTCCGGAAATAGTTCGTCCGATACGGAAGTGCCGGTCCTCAACGCGCTGCTCATCGCAACGGGAATGCAGAGCACCGAAACCTACGTCGAGCTGTTCCAAGAGATCCCGGTCGCACAGCAAGTCATCGCCGAGCTCGGATTGAAAACGTCGCCGCGCGACCTGCTCAACAAAGTCGACGTCAAGCCGGTCGTCAACACGGCTATCATCGGACTTTCCGTAACGTGGCGCGATGCAAATACCTCGGCGCAAATCGCTAATGCCTTCGGAAACGTCGTCGTCGATCGCCAGCGCCAACTGGTCGCGGCCCAAGCCGACAACGCGATAACGTTTCTCAATCAGCAGCTTCCGCAAGCGCAAAAGGCAATGAACGACGCGCAAACGGCGCTGGCCTCGTTTGAGGCGCAGCATCATATCGCCGACATCAGCACGCAGACCCAAACGCTGATTGCGTCGCTGGCGGCCCTCGACGCGAAGGTCGGCCAGACGCAGGCCGATCGTCAGCAAGCGCAAGCCGAGCTCAGCAGCGCGCAAGCGCAGCTCAAGAGCACGCCGGCGACGGTTACCGGCGGAGAAACGGTGGCCCAAAATCCGGTGCTCGGGCAGTTGCAATCGCAGTTGTCACAAACCGACGTGCAACTGCAGACCGCCCTTCAGCAATATACCGAAAAGCATCCAACCGTCATCGCGTTGCGCAACCAGGAAGCGCAGATCAAGCGGGAGATCGCCCAACAGCAAGCGACCATCGTTGCGAACACGAATACGGTTCCCAACCCCGTCTATCAGCAGATCCAGCAGCAGGCCGAACAATACGCCACGCAAATCGCTTCCGACAACGCTCAGTTGGGCGCGTTGAAGATGCAGCAGCAGCAGATGAACCCGCAGCTGGCAAATCTTCCGGCGCAAACGGCGACGCTGGCGAACCTGCAACGCCAAGCCAAGTCGGCAGAGGACGTCTACACGGCGCTGGAAGGAAAGTTCAACAACGCCCAAATCGCCCGCGATACCGCCTTGAGCGACGTGACGATCACTCAGCCGGCCGATCCGCGCTTTGCCGACGTCAAGCCGCACCTGATCGTGAACCTCCTGCTGGGCGTCGGACTCGGCGCGATCCTTGCGATCTTGGGTGCCTTCGTCATCGACTATCTCGATAACACGATCAAAGACGACCGCGACGTGGAGGAGGAGCTCGCGCTGCCGTCGCTGGCGGCGATCCCGCTGGTGAAGATGCGTAACGGAACTCCCGAGCTTCCGTGGGTGCGCACGATGTCGATCGAAGCATTCCTGCAGCTCGTGACGTCGATGAAGTACGCGACCGACCGGCCGCTCTCGACCGTCGTGGTCACGAGTCCGACGCAAGGCGACGGCAAATCGACGGTCGCGCTGAACGTCGCGATCGCGATGGGCGAGCTGGAGCCGCGCGTCCTGCTCGTCGACGCAGATTTGCGGCGCGCGTCGCTACACCACAAGCTCCGTATGAAGAACGAGCGTGGCCTTTCCGATATTTTGGTCGGACGGTCGCAGCTCGAAGACGTCGTGCAGGGCACGCGCTATCCCGGCCTAGACTTACTCACTTCGGGAACGCCCACGCCCAATCCGATCAAACTCCTCGAGTCGGGTCGTATGGACGAGTTCTTGCGCGAAGCGCAGGAACGTTACCGCTGCGTCGTCATCGACGGTACCGCGCTGTCGGTAAACGTCGACTCCGCGGTCGTGGCGCGCAAAGCCGACGGCACCGTGATCGTGTTGTCGGCGAATCAGACCGATCTCCGTGCCGCCAAACAGGCGTTGCGCCGCATGCAGCAAGTCGGCGTGCGCAACATCCTGGGCTACGTACTCAACCGCGTCGTTCCTCGTAAGGAGGACTACGAAGCGTACGAACTGCGGGCCGGCACCGAGCTCGAGCCGACCGAAGAAACAATGATCACTGCGTAGGCTAGATGACAACAACGAAGTCGACGAACTTGAGAGAAACGCGACCGGCCGCCTTCGCGCGGAGCCTATCGGTCCACCTCATCGAAGCGCAGGCGCTGTTCGTGCCTACGCTCGAAGAGGTATTTACCGACATCGGCTTGGCGCTGTTGGCGGTCTCGAGCGACGTCGATCTGCACTGCTTGCTCGAGGCACAGCCGGACGTCGTCTTCGTCGATGCCGACTACGTCAGCGAAGAGCCGCTGCGGCTCGTGAACCTGTTGCGCACGCTGGTGCCAAACGGCATCATCTGCGTCTACACCAGCGAGCGCAGCACGCAATGGGCGAAGGCTTGCCACCTCGCCGGCGCAACGGCCGTATTCAGCAAAAACGCTCGCCGCAACGAGATCATCGACGGCATGCGCGAGGCGCTGCGCCGCCGGACGTTTACCGACGTCCGCCTCCGCGAGTCGTAGGCGCGGTCATATTGGGCGTTTAGCCCTATAAGTCGTCGGCGCAATGCCCCTACGTCACTGCCGAAACCGGCAGTAGTCTGGAGGCAAGCTGCGGCTCGGGGGTCTCTATGAGAAAATCGCATTTCCCGTTTGGCCGGATTTCGCTGGCGTTCGCGTTCGCGCTGGCATCGTGCAATGGTACCGGTACGAGCGTGCCGGCGACCCCGGGCGGCTCGACTTCGGGTGGGTCGCTCGAATTTGCGCCCGCGATCGGCCCGCTGGCCCCGATCGATACGTCCCCGGGCAAGGTCGACGGAGTCCCCGACAAGTTCACCCCGCCCGAGGGCGACACGGCTACCGGCGGACACGGATCCCCGATCGATAAGATTCCATGCTTGCCCGCGATGGGCAACGGCTACCACGTCCACGTATTCGTGGGGATCGTCAACCACGGTCAGCTCGTCGCCCTTCCGACGGCGATCGGCATGGTGCATCCCGGCGCACCGGTCAACGGCTATGTCAACACGGCACAGTGCTTCTACGAGATTCACACGCACGACTCGTCGGGCATCGTTCATCTTGAAGTGGCGCAGCCGCACCCGCTGACGAGCGTCGTCTTCAAGTTAAAAAACGTCCTAGACGTGTGGGGCGTGCCTCACGATAAGCGGAGCTTCGGTCCGTTCAAAGGCAAGATTCGCGTGTACGTCGGCATGCCCGCGGCATTGGGGCAGACAAACGTGACTCAGTATCATCCGTTTGCCGGAGAGCAGTGGACGAACATGGGCTTGCGCTCGCACGAAGTGATTTGGGTCGAGATAGGAAAGCCGTACTACAACGCGCACCAGTTACCGCCCGTTACGTTCTACATGGAGTACTAGGCAGACGCCCTAGGTACAAAGATCTCGAGTGCAAGAAGCGGCTCGAGTACTGGGAGGGGCTCAGCGGCCTGGCGACGTTCGCGTCTTCAGGTCGCCGCCTTTTTATGGGGGGTCGGCGGCTTTGAGCACGCAGCTCGTCATGACGGCGTCGGTCATGCCGTGGATCAAGCGCTTATCTGCCGGAGCAATTGTAGCGAGGATGCCGCCAAGGGTGACCGTCTCTTCGCCGGTAACGAAGAAGTATGGACAGAGCCGGACGCGGCCGTCGAAGGTACGGATTTCGTCGCTGGCACGATCCAGGTATTGCTGGCGAACGCGCTTACCTTTATGGAAGCGCTGAAGAATATACGGCGTCTTGTCGAACGACGACAATGCAGTGTCGATCGTCGCCGCCCATTCTTCTTTGGTGAGATCGTTGGCGATCTTCACGCCGCGCGAACCCCACGCGAGCTCCGAGAAGCCCGACGGCTTCACGACGTAATCGCGCTCGCTCTTGCCGAGATCGACGAGCTTACGGAAATCGGAGATCTGCTCGCCGCCGGCTTCGAGGCCGGCGATGACCGCTTGCGGCGGCAGCGGCCGCGGATCCATGACCCAGGTGCGCGGGAAGACGGCCTTTAGCCGCTCGAAGCGGTCCCTGCCCAACTCGCCTTGCCAGAGTTTTACGAGCGCGTGGTGATGGAAGAGCGCAAACGATAACTTCTCTTCCAAGTTCGCTTTGGGAGTCGGCACGATTCGCACGCGATTATGGCGCGCGGCGTAGAGCATCAACTCTTGCTTGGGGACGTTGAGGAGATCGAAGAGCTCGAAGTTGCGGTAAAGCGCGTCGAGCTTTTCTTCCCGCCCGTCCTCGTGCCGGATGAACAAACCGTCTTCGGTGAAGAAGATCTCTTGCGGCGTGCGCAGCCACGCGTCGGCCAGTCCCAAGCGGCGCAGCGCGCCGGCGAGCCAGTCCATCTCCGGACGATAGTCGCGCGACTCTTCCGAGACGACGATGGCGACGGTCGGCTTTTGTATGCCGGTTACGTAACGCATCGTCTCGGCAAAGCCGTTGGGGATGCCGTCGAGGCCGCCGATGCTTTCAATTCCGAGTTGACAGTACGCTTCGGCCGTTGCGCCGACGAAACCCATACCGCCGGGAACGCTATCGAGTTCGGTAGCCGCGAAACCATTTTCCGTAAGAATCAAGTCGGGTCGAATGACGCCCGGTACGTCGCTTTTGAATCGGTTCTGCCGCGCGAGCTTAACGATCTGTTCGGGCTTACCGCGATCGAGATATTCGGCAATGAAGGCGGGTGCGGTGCCACGTGCGCTGCGGTTGTACAAGCCGTTGAGAGCGCGGTAGAAGGCGAGGAGATCGGTTCCCAGCAGCTCGATGCCGGCGACTTGCTTAGCGGATAATGCAAACGGCTCGGGGCTGACGCGCCACGCGATACGTTCGGTTTCGTCTTCGACCCGGAAGAGACCGGGCGGTATCGCTTCGTACAGGTGGTGCGCTTGTTCCCGAGCCGTCAGGTTCGGATTCGTGGCCGTACAAGGCATAATGAAAAAGCTGGCTCCTCTATCGACAGCCGTCTGGGATCTTCGAACTACTGAACGCGATGTACCGTCGGTGCCGCATACGAGTCTTAAGAATACCCTATTCGCCTACCGGGTTGCGCCAACCGCTCCCTCGGGCTACTTGATGGTGATGGCTCCGGGGGTGAGCAGCGCGCCTTCGACGTGGATGAGGCCGCTCGAATAGGCCAAGGTCAGGTGCAGCGTTCCGCTGAGACCGAGGCGGGTGAGGTCGAGGCTTTCGATGACCCGCGACACGCCCTCACCGGCCACGAAATGGAGTTGCCGGCTGAGGCTAAACGAGTGGCCCGGCGCGCCATACGAGGCGGCGGTCGGCACGATGATCTCGTCGCCGCCGGCCGATCGCGCGGCTCCGTCGATGCAGTAGCCGATGGTCACCGGCGTCCCACGGACGTTGAGCGTCTCCTGCGTGCATGCCGGCGCGGAAACAGCGACGGCCGGGCGCAGTGCCGCTACGAGAGACAACCCAAGGAAGAAGCGCCAAACAATCACGTTCGAAGAACGATTCGTGTGCCTGAAAGGTCGCACCTCGCGCGTGATATGATTTAGAGAGTGCTACCAACGATAGATCTCATCGCACTCGACCTCGACGGCACGCTTCTCGACCTCAACGACGGCATCTCTCCGGCCAATCGCCAGGCCATTGCAGCGGCGCTCGCAGCCGGCGTTCGCGTCGTCCTCGTTACCGGGCGCGGCACCGACAAACCCGAGCGCATCGTGCGCGAACTCAACCTCAACCTTCCGGCGATCTGCGCGCACGGCGCGCTCACCAAAGATTTTCTCTCGGGGCGCACCCTCGGGCACATTCCGGTGCCGCTGGTTCACGCGGTTCCGATGATTCATTACGCCGAAGCCAACGGGCTCAACGTTGCGGTGTACATCGAAGAGAAGTTTCATCGGCTGCGCGGCACGCATCTCTACATGGAAGACATGCTCGGACCGCACTGGCGGGAAGTGCATTCGCTGATCGACGTGCTGACCGAAGCGCCGACGTTCCTGCGGTTTCTCGGCCGCGAATCGGTCGACGCGATGCGCGAAGCGTTTTCCGGCGTACCGCTGC
Source organism: Candidatus Baltobacteraceae bacterium (assembly GCA_036488875.1). Taxonomy (NCBI): domain Bacteria; kingdom Bacillati; phylum Vulcanimicrobiota; class Vulcanimicrobiia; order Vulcanimicrobiales; family Vulcanimicrobiaceae; species Vulcanimicrobiaceae bacterium. The sequence goes on from DASXGW010000001.1 coordinate 528,804, forward strand.
ATTTCAAGTACGAAGTCTTCGGCGAATGGGAAGAGTGCGCCGTAACCAGCCTCGAGGCGACGAAGAAACACGCGCTCGAGCGGCTCTGCGCCGATTTGCGGATTCCGGCCCAGTCGGTGCTCGCCGTCGGCGATTCGGCTAACGACGTACCGATGCTGCGTTGGGCCGGCATCGGCGTCGCAATGGGCAACGCAACGCCGGACGTTCGGCAAACCGTTGGGCGCGTGACGGACGCGTGCGAGGAAGACGGCGTCGCGCGCGCGATCGAGCGCTACGTGCTCGACCCGATGCAGCGTTCCGAGAAGAGCGCGTGACGGTCCGCACGCGCGTGCGCGTGCTCGCATTCGCGCGCGTCGCCGAGTTGCTCGGAGCGCGTGAAGAAGCCCTCGAATTCGGCGGCAACGCGTGCGTTGCCGACGCGTGGGCGATGCTGACCCAGCGCGTCCCGGAGCTGAGCGTCCTGGAAGCGTCGACGCGCGCGGCACGGAACGGGCGGATCGCCGCCTTCGACGAACCGCTCGCCGACGGCGACGAGCTTGCGTTTCTCCCGCCGGTCGGCGGAGGCTAACGTTGCTGCGCATCGTCGGGGAGCCGATCGACCAGCGCGCGGTGGAAGCGCGCGTGCGTTCGGAGAAGTCCGGCGGCGTCGTGACGTTTTTGGGAATCGTGCGCGATCGCGCCGACGACGGCCGTCCGGTCAACGGGCTGCGCTACGAAGCTTTCGATGCAATGGCGTCGTCGGAGTTCGAAACGATCGTCGCTGAGGCGCGCGAGCGGTTCGGCGACGTCCGCGTCGCGGCCGAGCATCGCGTGGGCGACCTGCGGGTTGGCGAGATCGCCGTTGCGGTCTGCGTAGCGGCGGAACATCGCGGCGAGGCGTTTGCCGCATGCCGTTACGCCATCGACGAGCTCAAGCGCCGCGCACCCATTTGGAAGAAGGAGCTCTATGCCGACGGCGGAGGCGAATGGAAAGCCAACGCCTGTAACCAGACGTGAGTTCGCTCGAGCTCTTTACGGTTGCCGCCGCGAACAACCGCGTGGCCGTGCTGTATTACGAGCCGCGGCGGGCGCGCGGCGTGACCTTGGTCGTTGGGCACGGCTACTCGTCGAGCAAACACAATCTCGACTTTCTGTGTGCGTTTCTTGCCAGCCACGGTTTCGCAATCTATAGTCTGGACTTTCCGGGACACAAGCTGGGCTCCAGCGGCGGAACGCTGCGCGACGTCGACGACTGCATCGATGCGATGGCGTCGACGGTGCGCTTCGCGCGCGAACGCGGTGACGCGTCAACGTATACGATGGGTCATAGCATGGGCGGGATGACGGCGATCTTCACCGCCGCGCTCGATGCGGAGATCCTGGGAACGATCGCGATCACGACGGGGTATGGACGGCCGACGTCGTTGGCGGCCTTGCAGAAGGCCGGCGCGACCGACTTTCGATCGTCGTACGTCGTTGGCGCGACCTTGCCCGAGCTGGTAGCCGGCGTCGACGAGCGTTACGCGGCGCTGCTGCCGCGCCTGGCGGGGCGTTCGGCGCTGTATATAGCGGCGAACGCCGACGGTATGGTGAATCCTCGCAGCGTGAAAGAACTCTACGAGCGCGCGCCGGAGCCGAAGTGGTTCGAGACGATCGAAAGCGACCACACGTATGCCGGCGAGCGCGCGCGCAGTACGGTGCTGCAGTGGCTCAACGACCGGCACCCGCGGGCGTAACGCTAGCGCGGCGCGAGCTGCGACGCTACAGCCGCCACTTGCTCATTCCCGAAGTCGGACTTGCCGGTCAAGAACGTCTGGCCTCGTCGCGCGCGCTCGTTATCGGCGCGGGCGGTTTGGGCTCGCCCGCGCTGCAGTACCTTGCGGCAGCCGGCGTCGGGCGCATCGGTATCGTGGACGACGACGTCGTCGACGAAACGAACTTGCAGCGTCAGACGATTTTCGCCACCAGCGACGTCGGGCAACCCAAGGCCGCGATCGCCGCGCAACGGATGCACGCGCTCAATCCCACGATCGGCGTCGACGCCCTGCCGATTCGCTTCGACGCGAACAACGCTCGCGAACTGGTGCGGCTCTACGACGTGGTTTTGGATTGCACCGATCGGTTCTCGACGCGGTATCTCGTCAACGACGCTTGCGTGCTCGAAGGTAAACCCGATGCTTACGGCTCGATCTTTCGCTTCGACGGACAAGTCAGCGTCTTCGGTGCGGCAGGCGGCCCGTGCTATCGCTGTCTCTACCCCGAGTCGCCGCCCGCCGGCAGCGTACCGACCTGCGCCGAAGGGGGCGTACTGGGCGTCTTGGCCGGGATAGTCGGTGCGTTTCAAGCCAACGAAGCGCTCAAGATTCTGCTTGGGATCGGCGAGACGCTGGCGGGACGGTTGCTGCTGATCGACGCGCTGGGGGGACGCACGCGCGACGTCTGCTTCGAGCGCGATCCCAGTTGCGCGCTGTGCGGGCGAGGGCCCAGCATCACCGACGCAATCGAAACGGCGCCCGACGACGCGGCAGCGGCGCCGAGCGGAGTCGACGAGATCGAGGCCGGCGACTTGGACGCCGTCTTGAGCGACGCGACCTTGCTGGACGTTCGCGAACCGCACGAAGCCGTGCTGGGCACCATCGACGGAGCGGTAACGATGCCGGCCTCGGAGCTCGAAGCGCGCATGCACGAGCTCGACAGCGCGAAACGCTACGTGGTGGCATGCCGCGTCGGCGTCAAGTCGCTCTGGGCCGTGGGCCGGTTACGCGATGCGGGGTTCGGCCGCTTGGTGCATCTGCGCGGCGGGTTGCTGGCCTACGCGGCGCGCAACGCCGAGTTTGACTTTTTCTAAACGGTAAGAGACGTTATGCGAAGCAAGCCATTTGCGCGAACCGGCGTGGATCTGCCGGTCATCGGTCAAGGAACGTGGGACGTTCCCGAGAGCGGCCCGCGGTTAGCGCAAGCAAAAGCCGCGCTGCTGCGCGGGTTCGAACTGGGCATGACCCACGTCGATTCGGCCGAGATGTATGGCTCGGGCAAGGTCGAGGAGATCGTCGGCGAGACCATCGCCGGAATCCCGCGCGCGAAGCTCTTTCTAACGACCAAGGTGCTGCCCGGAAACGCTACCTATAAAGGAACGCTGGCAGCGGCGGAGCGCAGCTTGCGCCGGCTGCGCGTCGAGTATGTCGATCTCTATTTGCTGCACTGGCCGAGCGAGCACCCGCTCGAGGAAACGATGCGCGCGCTCGAAACGCTGGTCACGCAGGGCAAAGCTCGCTACGTCGGCGTCAGCAACTTCGACGCCGGCGAGATGCTCGAAGCCGCGGGTTACTTGCGCGACGTCGCACTGACGTGTAACCAGGTGCTCTACCACCTTCGCGAACGCGGCGCGGAGCACGACGTGATTCCGCAAGCTCGAGAGCGCGGGATCGCGGTCGTCGCGTATACGCCGTTTGGGCGCGGAGGGTTTCCGCGCCGCGAGAGCGAGCCGGGCGGCGTTCTAGATTCGGTCGCGCGCAAGCACGGCGTAACGCCGCGGCAGGTGATTCTTGCTTTCCTCACGCGCGAACCGAACGTGTTTACGATACCCAAGGCGGCTTCGGTTCCACACGTGGAAGAAAACGCCGGCGCGGGGGACCTCGTATTGGATTCCGAGGACGTCGACGCGATCGACGCGACATTTCCGCTCGGCAAGCGCGGTCCGCTGGCAACGCTATGAACGACGCCGGCGTGGGGGTCGACTACGGCGCGATCAAAGCGCGGGCGGTCGAGCGCGCGCGAAGCCTCGGCGCGTCGGCCGTGCGCGTGACCGACGCGTTTGCCGACGCAGCTTCGCGTGCTCGCATGCGCGATGCGTTTGCGCGCGGCGATTTCGCGACGTGGGGCTACGACGATACGTACGCGTCCCGTGCGAGCGATCCGGGCGAGATTTTGCCGGGCGCGCGCAGCGTCGTTTGTCTTGCCGTGCCCTATGCGACGCGATATGCAACTCGCCGCGACGTGCGCCGCGGACGCGTCTCGAACTATGCGTGGTCGGCGGATTACCATCACCGCGTGCGCGCGATGCTCGCCGACGTCGCGTCGGTTATCGATGCCGCTGCCGGAGCGCCGGTAACGGCGATCGCCTGCGACACGCGGCCGCTGGCCGAGCGCGCATTTGCGGCTCGGGCGGGCGTGGGATGGATCGGAAAGCACACCAATCTCATCGCGCCCGGATCGGGCTCCTTCGTCTTCCTCGGTGAGATCGTTACGACGCTGGCGCTGCCGCGCGACGAGCCGCTCAAAAAGAACTGCGGCAGCTGCGCGCGGTGCGTCGACGCGTGCCCTACGCGGGCACTGCGCGGCGACTACACCATCGACGCGTCGCGCTGCATCGCCGATTTGACGCAGCGCAGGGACGCCATTCCACGCGAGATGCGGTCGCTGATCGGAACGTGGGTGTGGGGCTGCGATCTGTGTCAGATCGTCTGCCCTCCGACGCAGCGCGCTGGAACGGTCGAAGACGGCGCCAGCCGTCCGCTCGACGGCAACCTGGCCGAACCCGATCTCGTATCGCTGTTGGGACTGGGCAGCGGCGAGTTCAAACGACGCTACGCCAAGACCGCCATGGGATGGCGCGGCGCCGCCGTGTTGCGGCGTAATGCGGCCGTTGCGCTCGGTAACGCCGGGGATCGCTCGACCGTGAGCGCGCTCGCTCGCGCCCTAGAACGCGATCCGCATCCGATGGTGCGCGCGCACGTGGCGTGGGCACTCGGTCGCATTGGTTCTCCCAGCGCGCTCACAGCGTTGCAACGGCGTGATGATGTGGAAGAAGATCCAAGCGTGCGCGAAGAGATTCGGGCCGCGTTACTAGACGGAGGACTCGGGGTATGCCGCACTCGCTAATGTTCAGGTTCATCGCTCGTGCGGCATACCCGCTCGTCCTCCTGGCGCTCATTGCCGGAACCTCACCGCGCGCGGTGGCGGCGCCGGATTTGCTGACGCGGATGGCGGCAGTCAATCCGAATCTGCACGCCTTTACCGCCACGATGCACGCCAACGTCGTCATGAAATCGTTTCCTTTTCTGAGTGCCTCGCTGACCGGAACGTACTATCACAAAGAGCCCGACAAAACGAAGGTGGTCTTCACGAGCGGCGTGCCGCTAATCGCCTCGCAGTTCGACAAGCTCTACGCGCACATCGAAAGCCCGTCGCAGTGGGACAGCGTCTACAACGTTAAGGTGTCGAGCGACGACGGTGCGGTGACGACGTTTCGCCTGGTACCCAAAAGGCACGGGAACGTGGATCACATCGACGCGAAGGTCGACGACGCGACGGCCACGGTGACCTCGATGCGCTGGGCATACGCCAACGGCGGCTACGCCGAAATGACCAATCACTACGGCGCCGTCGACGGGAACACGGTGGTGACGTCGCAAACGGGTCACGTCGAGGAGCCCGGCTACGTCGCCGACATCACCTCGACCATCGATCACTACGCGATCAATCCCGACCTCTCCGACTCGGTCTTTACGCAGCAATGAACACAATCGACCTGACGCGCACCCCGCTGGTGGACGGTTTCAACCGTTCGATCGAGTATTTGCGCGTCTCGGTCACCGACAAGTGCAACTTGCGGTGCGTGTATTGCATGCCCGAAGCGGGGCTCGCGTGGCTGACGCGCGACGAGATTCTCAGCTACGAGGAGATCGTGGCGATCGTCGAAGCGGCCGCGTCGGTCGGCGTTCGTGCGATTCGTCTCACCGGCGGCGAGCCGCTGCTGCGGCGCAATCTCCCGCGATTGGTCGCCGCGATAGCGCGCGTCGAAGGTATCGAAGACGTCGCGCTCTCGACCAATGCGCTGCTGTTGGAAGAACAACTGCCCGAGCTGGTCGCGGCGGGATTGCGGCGCGTCAACGTTTCGCTCGATACCCTGCGGCCGGAGCGTTTCGAAGCCATCGCACGCCGTCCGGGGCTGGATCGCGTGATGCGGGGGATCGACGCGGCCGTCGGCGCCGGCCTGACGCCGGTGAAGATCAACTGCGTCGTGATGCGCAACCAGAACGACGACGAGATCGCCGAGTTCGCCGCACTCACGCGCGACCGGCCGGTCTTCGTGCGCTTCATTGAAGTCATGCCCGTGCACGAAAACCTCGAGCTGTCGCGCGATGCGTATATCTCGTCGGACGAAATTCTCGAGCGCGTCGCTTCAATCGGACGGATCGAGCCGGTTGAGGGGCCCGGCGGAAACGGTCCGGCGCGGTACTTTGCGTTCCCAGGGGCGCCCGGAGCGGTCGGCGTGATCAGCCCGCTCTCGCACGACTACTGCGAGCGCTGTAATCGCGTCCGGCTGAGCGCCGACGGCCGGCTGCGGCTCTGCCTCTTCGGGGACTATGCGCTCGACCTGCGGGCGCCGTTACGAGCGGGGGCCGGGCGCGAGGCGATCGCCGGGCTGCTGGCCTCGGCCATGCTGATCAAGCCCGAGCGTCACCACCTGCGCTTGGGCGAGACCGCCTCTCAAATGAGAGCCTTCTCCGAAATCGGGGGGTAGCGTCACGCCGCCCGGGCGTCGAACGTTGCGGTAGTCAAAGGGGGGATCGAGTCGAGTGGACGAGGTCTACGTCCGGACCGACGAGGCGGCGATCGCGGAAGCGCGGATCGATGCCATGGTGCGCGAGTATCAAACGAAGCTCGCACGCTACGTACGCCGGATGGTAGGCGATGCCGAAGCTGCGCTCGACCTGACGCAAGACGTGTTCTTGGCGGCGTATCGCATGCTCAAAGGCGATCCGCAGCGCGAGTTGACGGCCGGGTGGCTGTATCGTGCGGCGACGAACGCGGCGATCTCGTTCATGCGGCGTAAGAAGATCCTCCGGATGCTCCCGCTCGATCGCGACGTCGATCGCGGCGAGTGGCGCATCGACGAGCGCAGTGCCGCATCGGTGGATCTGCAAGCCGCGTTGCAGCGGCTGCCGGCAGAACAATCGGCGGCGGTGCTATTGACGAGTTACGCAGGATACTCGTCGCAAGAAGCGGCGGCGATGCTGGGAACGACGGCCGATGCCGTGCGCCAGCGAGTGTGCCGCGCGATGAGGGTTCTACGAGCAACGATGACGGAGGAAACATGATCGGGGAATGCGCGCGAGCCGAGGTGCTTGCCGGCGCGGTAGCGCTGGGCGAAGCTTCGGACGCCGAACGCGAGCAATACCGGCGGCATATTGCAGCCTGCCGGCGTTGCGTCAACGCGTTCGGTGGAGAGCGCGAAATCGAGCGCACGGCGAGTGTCGTCGAGCGCGCGAGAGAGAGCGAAACGTGGCAGCCCGATCTTCGGGGCTGGATGACGGCGCGTCAGAAACGCCGCGCGATGACGTGGCGCTTCGGTCTGTCCGGCATCGCCGCGGCGATCGTCGTTTCGTTAGGTCTTCACGCGCTGATCGCGGCCAATATCTCCGTTCCGGCGCCGTCGTCGGATGCGCAGCCCACGACCGTCGCGTTCGGCGGCATGCAAGTGACGCTCGAACGCCGCCCACGGGCGACGCATCACGCAGCGCCGTCCGGGAGCGTATCGGCAGCCGCCCCGCGGCTCGAGGTGGTGCACAACGTCGTCACGCTGCACCGTCCCGCCGCGCCCGTCGTCGCACAGGCCGCACCGCGTATCGCCGCCACTCCGAAGCCGGTCACGGGCAAGACGAAGCCGCAAGTAGTACGCCTGGTGGCAATGGTGCCGACACTGCGCGACGAGCGCTCGATTTCGGCGTTGAAAACCGCTGCGACGGCGCCGCCGCCGGTGGCGCGCGCCGAGTCGATGGCCATCGTTCCAAACGTCTCGGTGATTCGCGACGCGATGCCGGTCGGCGGTGAAAACGCGATCGTTCCGCATCCGTCGCTCATCGCGTACAACGAGGGTGCCGAAGGCACGACGGCCTTCGAAGTGCTCATCGACGAAAAGGGCGCGCCGATGAAGTGCACGATCACCAAACCGTCGGGGTTCCTCGTGCTCGACGACGCCGTCTGCAAGGCGGCCATGCGCGTGCGCTACTCGCCCAAGACGATCAACGGTCGCGCCGTTTCGGGTGTCTACCGCGACGCGTTTACCTTCCGCTCCTCCGACGATCAACAGTAGACGCCTTCGCTTAGTCCTCTCCTAGCCACTCAACCGAGAAGAGTTTCGCATCATCGCTCCGGCAGTGATGCGATTCTTTTTCCGCAGCTTATTCGATGGACTTGCGAAAAAACGCCAGCATCTTCGTCGGTTCCGCCATGATGCGAAACTCTTCGAAGCCCCAACTGCGCGCTTGCTGAATTGCGCGCGGGTTGTTCATCGGAAGGCAGAACGTCAAGGTCTTGATGTTACGCTTCATGGCGAGGCGCTGCACCTCGGTCACCAACTCGGTACCGACTTCGGCATTTCCCGTACCGTCGTGACGCAGTCGTAAGCCTTCCATCATCGCCACGTCCATGCCGTTAGCGGCCTCGGGATCTTCGTAGCCGACCGGAAGCTTCATCACCAGCTGTACCATGCCAAGCAGTCCGCTGTGGTCTTCAGCTATGAGAATATAACGGCGACCGGCGCGCTGCTCGGTCAGCCATTTGACGATGCGCTGATTCCACGTTTCTTTCGCCGGCGGTGCCCCGGTGACGACGCCGTCTTTTACCAGGCGTTCGAGATCGGTGGCTTGCGCGAAGCGAATGAAGACCTTATTGGCCACGAGCGCAACATTCCGCCGCCGGGGAGAAGGCTACCTTCAGACGAAATCCGGCGGCCATGGCTGACGGGCCGTTTATTTATCGCTTTACGCGAGATTTGCGTTTGGAAGACCACGCCGGACTCGCCGCTGCCGGAGCGCGCGGCGCGGTGCTGCCGCTGCTCGTCATCGATCGCGCGCTCGAAGCTCGGCTCGCGCACTCGCCGCGCAGGGCGTCGTTCTTTTGCGCGGCAGTGCGCGCGCTCGATGCCGAGCTGGCCGAGCGTGGCAGCCGTCTCATCGTTCGCCGCGGGCCCGCGGGGAAGACGATCAAGAACGTCGCGCACGCTATCGGTGCGGCCGGCGTTGCGTGGAGCGCCGCTTACGACGGCGTCGCGATGCATAGCGATCAGCGGCTGCAATCGGAACTCGAAGAAGCGGGTCTCTCGGCAACGCTCGTGCACGACGCACCGGCGATCGGACCGGAGGAGACCGCCGCGGCGCGTTCGATTGCGGGGTTGGGATATCGCGCGTTCGCACCCTATTACGACGTTTGGCGCGAGCTGCCGGTCGTTTCACACGAGCATCCGCTGCTGGTTCGTTTTGCCGAAAGCGATCTTCACAGCGAGCCGCTGCCGTTGGCTGCCGAATACGGTGGAAGCGATCGGGAAACCGGCGCCGGTGCCGCCGCCGCGCGGCGCATTTTCGGCCAGTTTCTCAACGAGTCGGCAATCCAATATCTGGTCGCCGCGCGCGTCCCGTCGGACGAACGCACGTCGCATCTCTCGCCGCACTTGTCGTTTGGAACGATCTCGGCTCGCGCCGTCGTAAAGGCCACGCGCGACCGGTTGAACGACCCGTTTCTGCTCAGCGAAGAACGGCTCTCGCTGCGCGCTTTTTTACGGTCGATCGCACATCGAGATTTTTTCTTGCAGCTTTCGTGGTTTCACCCCGATACGCACGAGCAACCGCTGCAGGAGAAGATGCGCGGATTTTCATTTGCGCGGTCGCATCCGGCACTCGACTCTTGGCGCGGTGGTAAGACCGGATTTCCGTTGGTCGACGCCGCGATCCGCCAACTGCACGAGTCGGGATGGATCCACCCGCACGCACGCGCCGTGGCCGCGTCGTTTCTCTGTTTCGATCTCGGCGTCGACTGGCGCGTTGGACGCGACGAATGGGACCGGTGGCTAGTTGAAGACGATCCGGCGATCGCGACCGGAAACTGGCAATGGATCGCGGGTGTGGGAGCGGATATGGCGCAGTATCCGCGCATTTACAACCCCGAACGGCAACGCCGCCGGTACGATCCCGACGGCGCGTACGTGCGGCGCTGGGTTGCGGAGCTCGAGCATCGACCGATGGCGGTGTGGCCGACCGACGGTGCGTCCGCGCAACTTCCCCTCGAGCTCTTTCCCGCCGATTCGTACCCCGCGCCGATCGTGGATCACGAGGCAGCGGCGCGTGAGTTTCTCGCGCGTTATCGCGCGTTCGTTTCGGGTTGACCGGTTTGATCGAGCGGCAAGCGCTCTTCGATCCAGTCGCCGACGATCGGGACGCGTACGTCGTCACCGTTCCAGGTCTTGATGCCGTAGTAGACGCTGGCGACCAAGAACAACGGCACGAGGAACGGTAAGAGCACCGACGGCGCGAGTCCGATCCAGGGCAGATTGGCGACGACCGACATGATCCCGCCGATACCGAGGATTGCGACGTTGAAACCCAGCGCTTGAAGGGCTTGCCGGCGCAGATACCGCGATTGCTTGCGATCGAGCAGCGAGAGCAGCGCCAGCGGCCACAGCGGATATCCCAGCGAAACGAGCGCGCGGGACTCAACGGAGTCCGGGAGCGTTGCGACCTCGGCTTTTCGAATAACGGTCGCGGGCTGCGGGTGCGGCGGCGGCACTTGTCCGCCGATGTGCGTGCGCGTTGCGGTGGCCGCTTCGACTTTGGCCGCTAGACGGCACCCGGGACAACTGCCGCGTTCGTCGCGACAGGTCGCGCAGATCGGCTTACGGCAATCGACGCACGCTGCGACCGACGGGACGTTAGAGTGAAAATAGCAATCCATGGTGGTGAGCTGGCCCCCTTTGGCGGTAACACTACGAGCTACCGGCGCGGGCCGCGGGAGGTTTCACGCCCACCCGGCCGCAAAACGGTGCCGCCGATGACCCGACGCTCGATCCTCAACCGGTTGGCGATCGAAGCCCGCCCCTACTACCCCCGCATTATCGTAGCGACGCTCTTGGGCGCGCTGGCGGGCGTGTTGACGCTCGTTCCCCCGGCGGCCTTCCGAACGATCATCAATCACGTTCTGGCGCCGGCGGGCGGCACCCAACCCGACTTGCACGCCCTGGCGGTGGCGCTCGTCGCGACGTTCGTCGCTCTCGTGCTCGCCAACGTCGCTACCTACTCGCAAACCTATTTGACCGCCTGGAGCGGTCAGCATTTGGTCGCGCGCCTGCGCGTGCGGCTGTTCGAACGGCTGTTGAATCTGCCGCTCTCGGAGTTTGACAAGTGGCGCCCGGGCGAGCTGCTGGCGCGCTTCTCGGCAGACTTGACGATGATGACCGACGCGGTGAGCGTTTCGCTGCCGCAGCTCGTCGTCGCGCTGGTCACGTTCGTTTCGTCGTTTGTGACGATGATGTACCTGGATTGGCGTTTGACGCTCTCGCTGGTGGGCGTAGCGCTCGTCGTTCCCTTCGTCGTGTCGAAGTTCCAACGTCTGATCACGACGTCGACTCAGCGCGCGCAAGCGCGCATTGCCGACCTTTCCGCCAACCTCACCGAAGTGCTGTCGGGTCAGCGCGTCGTCAAGGCTTTTGGACGCGAAGAGTTCGAGGTCGCACGGTTCACGACACGCAACGACGACTTTTTCGGCGCCTACATGAAGCTCACGCAGTTCATTCAAACGCAGCCGCTGGTCGTTTCGACGATCATGGTAGTCGCCGTCGTACTGGTCATGGCGCTTTCGATCCGCGAGGTCGTGGTCGTACATCGTCTCGATACCGGTACGGTCTTCATGTACTGGGCGCTGCTCGTCAACCTGATGAACCCGATGAATCGCGTGGCCGCCTTCTTCGGCGACATCAATAAGGCGATCGTCGGCGCGGGCCGCGTCTTCGAAGTCCTCGATCTGCCGGTGGAAACCCGCGACGCCGCGGCGGCGCGGCCGCTGCCGGCCATTGCGGGACGGATCGAGTTCGCCGACGTTTCCTTTACGTATAGCGCGGGGGAGGCGCCGGCGCTGCGGCACGTCAACGCGACGATCGAGGCCGGGGAGATCGTCGCGCTGGTCGGACCCTCGGGTGCCGGCAAGACCACCTTGGTCAACCTCGTTCCGCGTTTTTACGAACCGCAAGACGGCAGAGTGCTCGTCGACGGGATCGATCTGGCGACGGTCGAGCTCGCCGATCTCCGGCGCGCGATCGCGATCGTGCCGCAGGAGGTGCAGCTCTTCCGCGGCTCGGTACTCGAGAACATCCGCTACGGCCGGCTCGAGGCCAGCGACGACGAGGTCGTGGCCGCCGCGCGTGACGCTAACGTCGAGGACTTCGTTCGCGGCTTCCCCGACGGATACAAGACCGGCGTCGGCGAGCGCGGCGTCCGCCTCTCGGGAGGCGAGCGCCAGCGCATCGCGATCGCGCGAGCCATCCTGCGCGATCCCCGAATCTTGATCCTGGACGAGGCCACCAGCGCCCTCGACAGCCACTCCGAAGCCATGATCGAACAGGCCCTCGACCGGCTCTTGCCCGGGCGCACCACCCTCATCATCGCCCATCGCCTCACGACCATCCGCCGCGCGCATAAGGTGCTCTATATCGAGGGGGGAAGGGTGGCCGAAATCGGCACCCATGAGGAGCTGCTGGCACGAAAAGGCGCCTATGCCCGCCTCCACGCCGCCCAGTTCGCGAGTCGCGGCACTTAAAAACCAGGCGGGCGAGGCCGATAGCTGATGTGATGAGTGATGTCGGCGGCATCTCGTTCGGCCCGACTGTCGATCTGTTGAACAACGCGGTCGACGGCGCGGGAAAAGAACAGCAACAAATCTCCAACAACCTGGCGAACGTCAACACGCCGAACTTCCGCCGTTCGACCGTGTCGTTCAAGGATGCCCTGGCTGCGACCCTCGGCGCGCCGGCCAGTCCCGACGAGCTCGCTCTAGCGACCGACGACGATCGCCAGTTCGACGTCAACGGCGCGTTGCCGCCGATTCCGTACGGTCCGAAGGCGCAAGTCGACGAGACGACCCAGATGCGCGTCGATCACAGCAACGTCGATCTCGATCAAGAGATGGCCAAGCTCCAGCAGAACTCCGGCTATCAAGAAACGATGACGGCGCTGCTCAAGAATCAGTACGCGTGGCTGCGCGAATCGATCGAGGAGCAAACGCACTAATGCCGGGCTTCTATAATACGATCGAGATCAGCGCTTCCGCGCTGTCGGCCGAACGTCTGGCGATGGACGTGATTGCCAACAATATCGCCAACGCCAACACGACGCGCACGCCGCAAGGCGGGGCCTTCAAACGGCAGCTCATCGTCTTCTCGCAGACGCCCGAAGGGCCCGCGCAAGCCGGCAACGGTTTCCCGCAGTTCGGCACGAACGGCAGTTCGTTTTCGTCGGACGTCAACACGACCGAACCGAACGTCGAGGGCGTTGAGGCGCTGGGAATCACTAACGACAACAGTCCCGATCGCATGGTGTTCGATCCCGGAAATCCCGAGGCCGACGCGCGCGGTTACGTGCATTATCCCAACGTGCAGGTCGTCAAGGAAATGGTCGACATGATGGCGGCGTCGCGAGCGTACGAGGCGAACGTCGCAGCCATTCAAGCGACCAAGTCGATGGATTCGGCGTCGCTCGGACTGCTACAGAGTTAAACCACAGAAAGAGAATTGATGGATATCGACCCCTACGCCAGCGCGATCTCGAAAGTGACCCCCGGAACGTTCGTTCCGGACGTGGCGCCCGGCGGTCCGGCCGCAAAGCTCCTTCCCGACGATCAAGCCGGCGCGGGCGCCGTTTCGTTCAAAGATACGGTGAAGTCGCTGCTCGATGACGTTAACGACAAGATGGTCAACGCGAGCCAGATGTCGCAAGACCTTGCGACCGGCAAGAGCAACGATTTCGACGGCACGATCAAGTCGGTGGAAGAGGCCTCGCTGGCGTTTCAGTTTACGATGGCGATCCGTAACAAGCTGATGGACGCCTACAGCGAAGTCCAACAGATGCAATTTTGATCGATTTCCGCTCTCGACAGCCGGGTGGCGGAATGTGAAAGGCGGACGGTTTCGACCGTCCCCTTTTTTATTGCGCCGTCTACAGCGGCCGGGCGCCGGCGTGCGCGGCGAGAGCATCGAGTTGGTTGATCGCGGCCTCTTCGAGCGCGCGCACGAGCGGCGCTTCGCGCCTTCGAAGAAGACGTAACGCCTCGACGAATTTGTCGTGATTGAAGCGAACGACGCTCTCGAACACGTCGTCTGCCTGCTGCTGCGTGAGGTGATCGCGCATCAGATAGCGGAAGATGCCACGCGGCAAGTCGGGTTGGCGCGCGTTGCCGAGCATCATAAAGGAGAGCTCCACGGTATTGCCGTCGACGCGCTTTTGCGGATAATAAATGTCGTCGCGGACCCGGCCCGAACCCAGCAATCGCAGTATAGAGAGTCGAGTTTCGAAGACTTCAACCGCTAGCGCCATGCTGTATGCGAACGGCGATGGATCGACAAAGTCGTACGTAAGCAGGTTGCCCCAGCAATCCGCGACGTTGTAACGCACGAGGACTTCGCCGGCGAACGTCCCGGTTACGCCGACGCCAGCTGTTCGGTTGAAAGGCAATGCGCTGCTCGAATGGTTTACCAGATCTACCACAGGCATGAGGTGCGTTTTGCCGTTGTACCTGATGTCGCGGCTCCTGACGAAGCGGTGAAGAGAATTATTCGTCGATGGTTCGGCGAACCGAGCTTGGGGATCGGAAATGGCGCCCATCTGCGTGATGAACGCGACCACGTCATCGGGTAGGTCGTGCCACTTGGACTGCGAGACCCAAAGCTCTTCGGACAAGCCCGCACTCCAGCCGAAGTACTCCTGAAGCGTTCCGAAGAGTTGGCGCTCTGCCAGGCCAACCGTCGATCCGGCACGGATGGTCAGCTTGCCGTCGCATACCTCGAGGTCCTCGGGCAAAAGAAGAAGCTTCTCGGGCGCGTGCAAGCGCACCGGAAGTTTCGGATCGATCGGAAAGATGCCATATCCGTACGGGCCGAGGCCGCGGCGTACGTTCTCGGCAACTCCACCCAGCGTTCGGAACTCGTCGAGGATATCTTCGAACGTCATTCCTCGACGCCGAGCGCGTCGAGCAGCGGTTTGAGCCGGTGTGCGTAACGGCGCCACTTTCCGACCGAGCCGCGATAAATCGGCTTGCGAACCTGGACGACGCTGGCCGTTTGGACGGGCCGCTGCGTTTCGTGAAAGCGCAGACACGCGTCGTTCCAGTCCAGGCAGCAGAAGTCGACGATGCGACGCGCCGCGGCCTCGATATCCGCGACGACGTCTTCGTACCGCACGTCGAGAATGGTTCCCGGCGGTAAGACGCGCTCCCAGTGATCGAGGAGCGCTTCGTACGCGCGGTAATACCGGCCGAGCTCGCCGAGGTCGTACGTAAACGACTGTCCCTCGGCAAAAAGAATTTGAAAGCAAGAAAGGCAGGTGTCGACGGGATCTCGCCGGGCGCGAATGATGCGCGCGCGCGGCAGCGCGAGATGCATGAGGCCGACGTAGGTGGCGTTCGCCGGCATCTTGTCGGTGACGCGAACGGCTTGCGGCGCCATCCGTGCCACGGCAGTCACGTAGCGAGCACCGATGTCGCGGATTTGCTCTCGGGTGGCTGATGCCATCGCCGCGACATCGATAGCCCGCTCCGAGTCACCGGCGAGCGCGACGCGCGCGATGTCCTGAAAGTGGGGGAGTTCGCCCGCGGCGTACACGCTCGGATGACTGGCGAGAATCTGCTCGATCAGCGTGGTTCCCGAGCGCGGCATCCCCACGATAAACACGGGCAGGTCCGACGGATCGCCCCAGCCGGAGCGCTCGCGCATAAACTCCGGGCCGACAAACGCCGACGTGCGTGCGAGCGAGGAGAGCTCCTCACCGGCATCGTAGTCCACGACCGAACGTTTGAGGGCGTTTCCGCGCGCGAGGTAGTCGAAAGCGCGTTCCGGCTCGCCGGCTGTGTCGAGCGCCTTCCCGAGTGCGAAATAGGCGCCGATCCGCTCGTTCTTCGACAGTGAGGGATCGCGGGCTAAGCGTTCCATCGTCTCCAGACGCGGATCCCCTAGTGTGAATCGCGTTACGACGGCTAGCCGCCCGTAGTGATTCACGTTCTCGGGAGCGAGCTCGATCGCGCGCTCGAAGCGCTCTTTGGCTTGGGCGATATCGCCCAGCTCGAGTTCGACGTTGCCGAGGTTGGCGTGTGCCTCCGCGAAATCGGGATCGAGCTGGAGCGCCGTGCGGCAGTGGGCTAAGGCTTCGTCATAGCGTTCCAGCCTGCGCAGAACGCCGCCCAGCGTCGAGTGGGTTCGCGCGTCGTGCGGATCGAGCTCGAGCAGCCGGTGAAGCGGGTCGAGCGCGTCCTTCGGTCGATCCGCGGCGGCCAGGATCCCGGCAAGGCCGCGAAGAGCCTCCGGCGATTCCGGTGCGAGTGCGACGGCGTTGCGGTAACATGCCTCAGCCTCACGGAGGCGCTCGAGCGCGTGCAACGCCGCGCCGAGCCCGATGAGGGTCGCTACGTGCGCCGGGGCGCGTTTGCGCGTGGCGTTAAGCTGCGCCATGGCCTGGTTCGGCCGGCCAAGTGCGAGCAGAAGAGCACCGACGTGATAGTGCGCCTCGATGGAGTCTGGGCGGAGCGCCGCCGCTTCGCACATGAGCGCGTAGGCGTCGTCGTAGCGTTTTTGGGCGGCGCGCATCTGCGCAAGGTAGTATCTTGCATCGAAGTCGCCGGGGTCAGCGAGCAGGATCCCCTCGTAGCACCGGGCCGCCTCGTCCAGCCGGCCATGGCGGTGATGGATCAGCGCTTTTTCGAGCGCCGGGGCGATCGGCGACGTCACGCTTCCGGTATTCGGCTAAACTCTCTCTTTAAATAACCGATGACCGTGATAGACGCGGCTGGACGCCTTTGCACGAGGTGGAGCCGCGGCGGAACCCGATCGATTGACGGTTTCGCAGGAAATAACCGGCTCGTGCGGAGGTTTTTGTTTTGGTACGTGGCCTGTACGCCGCGGCGAGTGGAGCACTCGTAGCCCAGAGCCAAGCCGATAACGTTGCGAACAATCTCGCCAACGTTAACTCGAGCGGCTTCAAGCAGACGCTGCTGCAAATTGAGTCGGCTCCAACGCTCGATATCTACCGAATTCAAACCGATCCCGGACATGCCGCCGGGCGCGCGCTTCCGGGCGTTCCCGTTGCGGTTCCCGTCGGCGCACTCGGAACCGGATCGCA
Organism: Candidatus Baltobacteraceae bacterium; assembly: GCA_036488875.1. NCBI lineage: Bacteria > Bacillati > Vulcanimicrobiota > Vulcanimicrobiia > Vulcanimicrobiales > Vulcanimicrobiaceae > Vulcanimicrobiaceae bacterium. The sequence continues at coordinate 545,936 of DASXGW010000001.1, forward strand.
GGTCTACGACACGCCCGAAGACTTCGCGCAAGGGCCGCTGCAGCAAACCGGCAACCCTCTCGACATCGCGCTGACCGGCACGAATCAGTTCTTCACGATCGGCACGCCCAACGGCGTTCGGTATACGCGCGACGGTCAGTTCGCGCTCGATGCGAACGGCACGCTGCGCACGATGGACGGCAATCCCGTGCTCAACACGCAAGGGCAAGCGATCAACTTCAACACGCAGCAGGGTCCAGTGACGTTCAATCCCGACGGTACCATCACGCAAGCGCCCCAAGCCGGACAGACCGCCGCGGCATCGACGCAGGTCGGTACGCTGCAGGTTGCGTCGTTCGGCAATCTGCTCGCGCTGCGCAAAGAGGGCGACAACAACTTCGTCGATACCGGCAACGCGAACGCGGCCGCGGCGCAAAACGTCGGAGTGCAGCAAGGTTTTCTCGAGCGGAGCAACGGCAACGTCGTTCGCTCTATGGTTGATTTGATCACGGCCGAGCGTTGGTTCGATGCCAACGAGCGGGTGATCAAAGCCGAAGACGACGCCACGAGTCAAGATATCACCTACCTCGCCAAACCAGCGAACGGATAGCGGGAGCAAGATAACGCCATGATGCGAGCACTCTACTCGGCAGCCAGCGGGATGATCGCCCAGCAATACAACATGGACACGATCTCCAACAACCTGGCCAACGTCAACACGACCGGTTTCAAGGGAAACTTGGCACACTTTCAGGATCTGATCTATCAGACGATCCAATCGCCGGGCTCACCGGTCGGTGCGGCGATCGTTCCCGTGGGTCAAGACGTGGGTCTCGGCGTCAAAGTTGGATCCTCGGAAAAGATCTTTACCCAAGGCTCGCTCGTGCAGACCGACGGGCCGCTGGACATGGCCATCAACGGCGACGGCTTTTTCCAGATCACGCTGCCGGACGGCACGACGGCGTACACGCGCGACGGCCACTTCACTCAAGACGCCAACGGAGCGGTCGTGACGTCGGACGGGTATTTTATCCAGCCGCAGATCACGATTCCGCAGAACGCGACGTCGATTCAGGTCGGCTCGGACGGAACCGTGACGGCGCAAGTGCCCGGCAGCACGACGCCGCAAAATCTCGGGCAACTCACGCTGGCGCGGTTCGTCAATAACGCCGGCCTTGCGCCGCAAGGCAGCAACTACTTCCTGCAAACCGCGGCGAGTGGACCGCCGATCGTCACGCAGCCGGGTCTCAACGGAGCCGGCCAGCTGCAAAACAAGTGGCTGGAGAACTCCAACGTGCAAGTCGTCAACGAGATCGTCAACATGATCGTCGCGCAGCGCGCGTACGAGGCGAACTCCAAAGCGATCGGCGCGTCGGATCAGATGCTGCAGACCGCCATCCAGATACCGCCGTTCCAATAGGTCGATAAACGATGCGTACGCTCTCGCTGCTTCTCGCGATCCTGGTCTCGGCCGCAATCTGCGCGCCGCAGCCGGCTCGCGCCCAAGCGGAGACGCAGCGTATCAGCGGCACCGCGTTCGTCGCGCTGGCAAAGCACGCGATCGGTACGATCGCGGTGTCGGGCGACAGCGCGCTGGTGCAAGCCGCCCCCGTTCGGGATCAAATCGTACCGTCGGGCGCCGTATCGCTGGTCGTCGAATCGCCGCTGGCGACGCCGACGTACGTCAACGTACCGATCGACGTCGACGTCGACGGTTCGTTCCTGCGCACGGTCTTCGTCGGCTACCGGATGCAGCAATACGTTCGTACGGCAGTTGCCGCGCACGACCTCGTTGCCGGTACGGTGATCGCTTCCGACGACCTCACGATGGCGCGCGTTCCATGGAACGGGCGCTTGGGCAACGGCACCGACGTCCTCGTCGGACGTAAGGTCTTCGTGCCGTTCCGTAAAGGGCAGCCGGTGTACATCGAGGAGACGCAAACCAACGTCATCGTCAAGCCGGGTTCTTCGGTCGTGCTGATCGTCAACGACGGCGGCGTCTCGGTGGTCGCGCAAGGCGTCGCGCGCACGGGCGGCGGCCTGGGCGACGAGGTGTCCGTCTACAACCCTTCGACCAATCACACGCTTTCGGGAATGGTGGTCGGCCCGGATCGCGTGCAGCTCGACATCATGGGTGAACAGTGATGATAAACAAAGCTATCGCGACGTTTACGGCAGCGTTTTTCGCATGCGCGCTCGCCGCGCAGGCAGACACATTGTATCAATCCGCGCCGCCGCCGGCCGGTCCGGGACATCCGTTGCGCTTGGGCCCCGACCATCGCGCGTCGCAGATTGGCGACTTGGTCTACATCATCTTCGATTTCAACGATTCGAACTCGCACACGGCCAACTACACGAGCAGCAAGGCGGCCGGATTCTCGCTCACCGGGTTGTTCCACATTCCGGCGATCAGCGGCTCGACCAACGCCGCGTCGGCGAAGGCCGCCAGCGGCGCCGACTCGTTCGTGTCGACGATGATGGCTACGGTCACCGACGTGTTGCCGAGCGGCGTGATGAAGGTCGCGGGCGATCAGGGCGTCGTGATCAACGGTCGTAACCAGACGTTGCACATCACCGGATTCGTTCGACCCGAGGATCTCGACCAAACCGACGCCGTGCTGAGCTCGCGCGTCGCCAACGTACAAGCCAACTTCAACGGCGACAATCCCAAAGGCAAGGGCCTTCTCCAACGCATCGTGGAGTTTTTATTTTAATGAAAAGGCGCTCCGGCTCCGCCTCCGCGCCCCCCACTTCGTGGGGCCCCCATCCCATGGGGCGCTTGAACATTTCGTCTGGCGAGCGTTCCCCTAGGGCGCCCCAAACGAACTCTGGAGCCACTGCAAAGATGTACAGATACCATCCACAATTTTTGACGCGCGTTGCCGCCCTTGCCGCTGGTCTCATGATGCTGGCAAGCGGATCGGTCGCATTCGCGGGGCCGGCCGACAACGTCGTACGCGTGAAGAACATCGCGCACGTCCAGGGCGTTACCGGTAACCAGCTCGTCGGCTACGGCCTCGTTACGGGCTTGCAAGGGACCGGCGACTCGACGTCGGTGATCTTCACGAGCCAGACGATTCAGAACGTTCTGCAATCGTTCGGATTGAGCGTAACGCAGACCGAAGTCCGCACGCGCGACGTTGCCGCGGTGATCGTCACGGCGACATTGCCGCCGTTCGCGCACTCCGGCGACAACGTGGACGTGGTGGTTTCGGCGATGGGCGACGCCACCAGCTTGCAGGGCGGAACGCTCGTGCTGACGGAGATGCGCGCGGCTAACAACCTCGTCTACGCGACGGCGCAAGGCCCGGTTTCGGTCGGCGGCTTCGTCGCCGGCGCCAGCGGCTCGACCATCAATCAGAACTTTACGGGCGCCGGGCGCATTCCCAACGGCGCGATCATCGCGCGCGACATGGTCACGCCGCTGCAGACCGATCCGAGCGGGTTCAACTACGTGCTCACGACGCCGGACTATAAATCGGCCGCGAACTTAGCCTCGGTGCTCAACGGGCGGTTCGGCGGCGGTACCGCGTCGGCGCTCGACGCGGAAACCGTGCACGTCAACTTGCCGCAGTACTACCACAACAACCCCGTGCAGTTTCTCGCGGACGCGTCGGACCTGTCGATGACGCAAGACGAGATGGCCAGGGTCGTGATGAACGAGCGTACCGGCACGGTGGTCTTCGGCGGCGACATCCGGTTAGCGCCTTGCGCGATCGCGCACGGCAACCTCTCGATCACGATCGCCACGACCAATCAGGTGGTTCAACCGAATCCGCTGGCGCGCGGCAACACGGCGCTCCAGCAGAACAGCGTGGTGCAGGCGCAGGAGAAGGGGCATCAGTTGACGTTCATCGCAGGCGCCGCGACGCTATCGTCGGTCGTGCGGGCGCTCAACGCGCTGGGCGTTTCGCCCCGCGACTTGATCGCCATCGTGCAGGCGCTGCGCGACTCGGGCTCGCTGCAGGCGGACCTGGAGTTGCTATGACGACCACGCCGGTGCACGTCCCGGTAGCGCTCACGACGACGCAGCGTCCTGCTGCGCCCAAGCTGACTGCGGACCAGCAGAAGGCTCTGAAAAATCTTCACGACGCCGCGACGCAGTTCGAGGGCGTCTTCCTGCAGATGGTCATGAGTGCGATGCGCGACACGGTTCCGCAGTCGTCGATCTTCGGCCAGGATTCGGCCTCGGAATCGACCTGGCAATCGATGCTCGACGATCAGTATTCGCAGCAGATGGCCAGTACCGGCGGATTTGGTCTTGCCGCACAGCTCGAGCAGCAGATGCGTCCGCTCGTTCTCGGTAACGCTAGCCACGAGGCTTCGGCTAACGTCGAAGCACGGGGGATTAACTTGTGAGCGAGCAGGATGCGAGCCATTGTCACGGACAGGATGTCCCCGCGCGTCAGCGCGGCGCCCGGAGGGCGGTGAGATGAGCGATTCGTGGGAAACGTTCGCCGGCGCGCTGCAGGAAGAATCCGCCGCGTTGGCACGCGTCCACGACGCGGCGCTGCGGCTGACCGAAGTGCTAGTGCGTAACCGTGCCGCCGAAATCATGCTCGCCGAAAAGGCGCTCGACGGGGCTCGCCGCGCGTACCAAACCATTTCCGCAAAGCGCCGCGGCATGCAGGCGCGCGGTTTCGGCAAGATGACCTTGCGGCAAGTCTGCGCGTACGCGCCGCGCCGTCTTGGCCCGACGCTCAATCAACGGCTCTACGAGCTAACGACCTATTCGATCGGTCTGCGAATTACCGCGAACAACAACAAAGCCTTGATCGCCAGCGGCATGGAGCGGCTGATGAAGGTCACGACCGCGCTTCAGCGCGCCGCCAACGAGGGACCCAAAACCTATCGCCGTCGCGGATTCATTCCTCCGCCGACCAACAGCGTGCTGTTGAGCAGTAGGGCCTGATGGCGTTTTCCGCACCGCAGGGTACGTTTTTCGGCCTCGGGCTCATGAGCACGTCGCTCGACGCGTTCCAGTACGCCGAAAACATCACGTCGGACAATATCGCCAACGTCAATACGCCGGGCGCGTCGCGGCAGTCGGTGATATTTACCGAAGCGCCGCCGATCGTCGGAACGATCGGCTCCCCGGAGCACGTGGCGGGCACGGCCGGCGACGGCGTCATCGTGCAGACGGTCCAGCGCATCCATTCCAATTCGTACGACGAGCTTTTCCGCGGCGCGTCATCCTCGCAGAACTTCTTCCAAACCGAGCAAACCACGCTCAACGCGGTGCAGTCGAGTTTTGGGGATCCCAACAGCGGCATCAACGCGCAGTACACGGCATTTCAAGCCGCCATCAACCAGCTCGTCAATCAGGGGTCGAGCGGTCAGTCTACGGCCGTCAACGCCAACGTGCTGGCGCAGGCTCAGGCGCTCGCGAACTCGCTCAACTCCGCCGCGAGCACGGTGCAGCAGCAAGAGGCGCAAGTTACGCAGCAGGCGGGGACGATCGTTACGACCGTCAACGGTATTCTCGACCAAATCGCCGCGCTCAACGGTCAGATTCGCGCATCGACGGCAGCGGGCGACAGTCCGAACACCTATGCCGACCAACGCGACAATCTGATCGACCAGCTGTCGCAGTACATCTCGACGCAGACGTCGATTCAGCCCGACGGCTCGACGCTCGTCACCGTCAACGGTCAGGCTCTGGTCAACGACACCGTCGCGTACCATCTCTCGCAGCCGGTGATCGGGACGGCCCCTAACGGCGCATCGATCTTCAAGATCGATTTCTCCTCGACGCCTCCGCCGAACGCATCGAACAACACCGGCATCCCGCTCGGCAGCGGTCAGCTTGCGGCGCTTTCCGACCTGTATAATAACAAGCTGGCCGTTTACGGCCAACAGCTGGATCAGTTCGCGTCGTCGCTCTCTAACGAAGTCAATCGCGTTACCACCTCGGGTTACACCGCCGGCGGTGCGCCCGGAGCCGCGCTGTTCCAGCCGATCGTGCAGACGCTTTCGATCACCGCGAGCAACATCAAATGCGGCATCACGGATCCCACCCAGCTTCCGACCGCCCTGGCCAATACGCAAGCCGGATCGCTGGTCGTGCCGCTCAACTCGGCAAATAACACCGTCGACACGTTCGCGCAACTCGACCAAAACGCTACGTTTGCCAATCCGCCGGGCGCAGCGGGCACGACGGGAACGCTCAGCGTCAATGTCGACGGCGTCACCGAAAACTTCGCTTACGACACCAACGCCGGCCAAAACTCCGACACGATCAACGACTTCGTTACCAACTTCAACGCCGCGCATCTCGGCGTTACCGTTTCGTTCGATCCGAGCTCGCAGAAGATCATCTTTCAGCGCGATCCGTCCAACGAGGATCTCGCGCTGCGCGGAGCGCAGCAGGCTAACCCGCAGACGCCGGACTTTACGATCACCGACGCCGCGGCAACGGGTGCCGGGGTGCTTTCGGCGCTAGGCGCCGGCGCGATCAACGGCGTCGATCAGAACTCGACGAACGCCTTCGGTCCGGCCGACGACGGCGTTGCCAACTCGCTCGTAGCGATGTTCAACAGCAACGTCGGCGTGCCCGCGCTCGAGTTTACGAGCGCCGCCGCGGCACCGGCCGGCGCCGCGTTTACGGTTCAGATTCCGCCGAACAGCTTTTACTCCAATCGCGTGTCGGTCGGACAAGAACTGACGATCGATGCGACCAAAGGCGGCGGCCCGCCGCAAGAAAACGTGACGGTGTCGTCCATCAGCTTCAACGGGGGCCTCGAGTCGATCACGTTCACGCCCGCGTTGGCTCACGCTGCGGGCTTCTCCATAACGTCCGCGCAGACACAGACGCTGGGACAGTTCTACGGGAACTTCGTCACGCAGGTGGGTCTCGACGCGCAAACGGCTACGACCGGCACCAATACGCAAACGACGCTGGCCACCAACATCGATCAGGTGCGCCAGAGCATCTCGGGCATCAATATCGATGAAGAGACCCAGAATCTGATCAAGTATCAAAGCGCGTATACGGCGGCAGCGCACGTGATCAACGTGCTCAACCAGGTCTTGCAAACCACCATCAACTCACTTGGCGTGGGGCAATGACGAGGCAAGGAGGCTAAAGCATGCGCATCTCCACCGATTCGATCTACGATCAACAAATTGCGTCGATCGACAACATCACCGCCCAAGAAGCGCTGTACGGGCAGCAGCTTTCGAGCGGCAAAGCCGTCAACGTCCCGGGCGACGATCCGACGCAGATCGCCCAAGACCTCAACGTACGGACCGATATCGGCGTGCAGACGCAGGTCGGCGAGAATCTCACGAACGTCTCGTCGCAGCTGACGACGGTCGACGGCGCGCTTTCGAGCTTGACGAGCGTCTTGCAGAGCGCGCGATCGCTGGCGATCGAAGGCGCGAGCGACACGAACACGCCGTCGCAGCTCCAGGAGATCGCGCACCAGGTGTATCAGCTGCTGCAGCAGTCGGTCGGCATTGCCAACACGCAGTACGGCGGTTCCTACGTCTTCGCGGGCACGGCGACCCCGAGCTCGGCTCCGGTGGTGCTGACGGGTAGTCCCGCGACCGCGGTGACGTTCAACGGCAACAACGTCGCGCAGACGCAAGCGCTGCCCAACGGCGAGAAGCTCAACACCTCGGTAACGCTGCAGCAGGCCTTCAATTTCAGCGCGGCCGACGGCTCGCCCAGCGTTTTCCTGGCGCTGCAGAACCTGTACGACACGCTCAACAACGCCCAAACGACCGACGAGAGCACGACGGCCGTGAACCAATCCGGCCAAGCGATCGCGGCGGGCACGACGTACGCGCAAATGCTCACGGGCGCGGTTCCGCAGATTCTTGCGACCCCGCTTACGGCCGACTCCACCGGTAACGTCTCGATCTCGATTGCGTCAGGGCAGGACACCAACGGCACCACGATCACGTTCGGCCCCGGCGACACGATGGCGAGCATCGTCGCCAAGATCAACGCCCAGACCGGCGTCACCGGCGTATCGGCGGCGTTCGACTTCCAGACGCAGCGGCTCTCGCTGACCAGCGCGAGCAATCAGTCGTTTCAAGTTACCGACGTGTCGAGCCCCGGCGCGGCCAATACGGGCAACTTCGTCGCGGCCTTCAACCTCAACAATCAGGCCGACTTCGTCAACAACCTTTCCACCCAGCTCGGCGACATCGACCACATCACGCAAGTGATGCTCAACGCCCGGGCGCAGGTGGGATCGACGATACAGCAAGCGGGTGCGCTCAACAACACCTCGGACAGTACCGTCACCAACGATACCGCGGTTCAATCCAGTATCGAAGACACGAACATACCCAAGGCAACAACTCAGTTTTCACTCGCTCAAACGGCCTTGCAAGCTGCGTACGGCACGACGTCGCAGCTGGAACAGAAAGACCTGTTCGACTACCTCCAATAATCCTTTACGCGAATCTAGTCCTTACACGAATCCACGAAAAGCAGGTGATTCAAATGGAGTCTAAGACGGAATCGGTGAAGGCGACGCTGGTGAGTCTCCCTCGATTTGGGGATCTCGCCTATCGCGAAACCGACGTTATCGAGTTTCCGTGGGGGATGCCGGGATTTGACAACCTCCACCGGTGGCTCATACTCACGCTGGATTCGCAGCCGAGCTTCGTCTGGCTCCAAAGCCTGGACGACGTGAACGTTGCGATGCCGGCGACAAACCCGCTGGCCGTATTCGAGCAGTACGACCCGCAAATTCCCGCTCACGTCTTCTCGGCGCTGCAGATCCGCAACGCCGACGAGTTTACCATTCTCTGCACCGTGACGGTAAGCCCCGGCGCACGAGAGATGACGATGAACCTCGCAGCGCCGATCGTCGTAAACTTGCACCTTCGCAAAGCGCTGCAAGTCGGCTTGGAGGGCGGCCGGTACAACTTAGCCGTGCCGATGCCGCGCAAGAGCGACGCCCTCGATACCCTTACGGCGAAAGCCTCGTAACGACCGGAACGATCAAAGGAGTGTATTGAAATGTCTCAAGGCTTGAGCATCGCCAACAATCTGTTGGCCAACAGTGTCCAGCTCAATCTGGACTACAATCAAAAGCAACTACAGAATACCGTTACCCAACTGTCGTCCGGTCTGCGTATCAACAGTGCCGCCGACGATCCCTCGGGTAATGCGATTGCAACCAATCTGCAAACGCAGGTTGACGGGTTCAACCAGGCCACCCAGAACGTGCAAAATGCCAACAACGCAGCGCAAGTCGCGCTGGGTGCGTTGACGTCGACCACGAACATTCTGCAGCGCATTCGCAGCCTCGCCGTCGAAGCGGCTTCGGACATCAACAGCAACAACGACCGTCTGAATCTGCAGACGGAAGTCACGCAGCTGCTGCTCGAAGTCAACCGCATCGCGCAGAACACGAACTTCAACGGAGCGCCGTTGCTC